>NZ_NKUH01000020.1:0-83886 GCF_009192895.1 Xanthomonas sp. LMG 12460
GGGATTGGGGATTCGGGATTGGCGGATCCGACCCCGGCATGGCGCGGGCGAACGGCACGCATGGAACAGCGTGACGCCAGACGGATGAAAGAGCGCCGCGATCGCGACTGCGAAACGGACGCTCGCGTTGGGCGCCCGCACTCGAACACTGGACGCCGACGCCGCGGCGTCGGCAGCGGACTCAGTCCTTGCGCGGCGCCGTCTCGGCGTCGTCGGCGGCAGGGCCGCCGTCGTCCTGCGCCTGCTGCAGTTCCGGCATGTCGCGCAGCAGATTGTCGATGCGCTCGCCGCGATCGACCGAATCGTCGTAGTGGAAATGCAGTTCGGGCACGTGGCGCAGCTTCATCGCCCGCGCCAGCTCGCTGCGCAGTTGCGGCGCCAGCTCCTTCAGGCCCTTGACCGCCTCGGCCGAGCGTTCCTGCATCAACGCGGTGACGAACACCTTGGCATGGGCCAGATCGCGGGTGACCTCGACGTCGGACACGCTGACCGACGGCAGGCCGTGATCGCGCACGGCCGCATGCACGATCGTGCCGAGGTCGCGCCGGATCTGCGCAGACACGCGATCGGTACGGTGAAAGGATTTGGTGGGCATAGCGAAAATCTCTCTGTTCGGAATAAAGAAATCGGGAAGGGTCTGGGACGAGCGACGCACCTGCAGCGCCCCGCTCCTCCCATTCCCCAATCCCGATTCCCGATTCCCGGCTCTTACAGCGTACGCTGCACTTCGATGCGCTCGAAGCACTCGATCTGGTCGCCGGCCTTGACGTCGTTGTAGGCCTTCACGCCGATACCGCACTCGGTGCCGTTTCGCACTTCGTCGACGTTCTCCTTGAAGCGACGCAGCGATTCCAGCTCGCCCTCGAACACCACGGTGTTGTCGCGCAGCACGCGGATCGGCTTGTTGCGCTTGACCACGCCCTCCACGACCATGCAGCCGGCGACGGCGCCGAACTTGGAGCTGCGGAACACGTCGCGCACCTGGGCGATACCGATGATCTCTTCGCGGATCTCCACGCCCAGCAGGCCGGACGCCACCTGCTTCACCTGGTCGATCACGTCGTAGATGATCGAGAAGTACCGCAGGTCGATGCCGTTGGTCTCGATGATGCGCCGCGCCGAGGCGTCGGCACGCACGTTGAAGCCGATCACCGTGGCCTTGGAGGCCAGCGCCGAATTCGCGTCGGACTCGGTGATGCCGCCCACGCCGGAGTGGATCACGTTGATGCGGATCTGCTCGTTGGACAGCGCGGTCAGCGACTGCTTCAGCGCTTCCACCGAACCCTGCACGTCGGCCTTGATCACCAGGTTCAGAGACAGCTGGCCTTCGCCCTTGCCGAGCTGCGACATGATGTCTTCCATGCGGCTGCCCGCCGAGGACACCAGGCGCGACTCGCGGCGCTTGGTCTCGCGCTGCTGCGCCACGTCCTTGGCCAGGCGCTCGTCGTCGACGACCACGAAGTCGTCGCCGGCATCCGGCACGCCGGACAGGCCCAGCACCTGCACCGGGATCGACGGACCCGCCGAATCGGGCTGCTTGCCGGTCTCGTCGAACAGCGCACGCACGCGGCCGTACTGGATGCCGCACACCAGGTAGTCGCCCTTCTTCAGCGCGCCCTGCTGCACCAGCACCGTCGCCACCGGGCCGCGGCCCTTGTCCAGCGAGGACTCGATCACCACGCCGCTGGCGCGGCCTTCGGCCACCGCCCGCAGTTCCAGCACTTCGGCCTGCAGCGAGATCGCGTCCAGCAGCACGTCGATGCCCTGGCCGGTCTTGGCCGAGAGTTCGACGAACTGGGTGTCGCCACCGAATTCTTCGGCGACCACGTCCTGCGCCAGCAGCTCGTTCTTGACCCGCAGCGGATCGGCACCGGACTTGTCGATCTTGTTGACCGCCACGATCAGCGGCACGCCGGCCGCCTTCGCATGCTTGACCGCCTCGACCGTCTGCGGCATCACGCCGTCGTCGGCCGCGACCACCAGCACCACGATGTCGGTGAGCTTGGCGCCGCGCGCGCGCATCGAGGTGAACGCGGCATGGCCCGGGGTATCCAGGAAGCTGATGACGCCACGGTCGGTCTCGACGTGGTAGGCACCGATGTGCTGGGTGATGCCGCCGGCTTCGCCGGAGGCCACCTTGGTGCGGCGGATGTAGTCCAGCAGCGAGGTCTTGCCGTGGTCGACGTGGCCCATGATGGTGACCACCGGCGGCCGCGGCAGCTTCTCGCCCTGCGCGTCCTCGGTGTGCGCCAGCAGCGCGTCCTCGGCGTCGGCACTGCCCGCACGCACCGGCTTGTGGCCGAGTTCCTCGGTGACCAGCGCGGCGGTGTCGTGGTCGATGGTCTGGGTGATGGTGGCCATCACGCCCATCTTGAACAGCGCCTTGACCACGTCGCCGCCCTTCAGCGCGAGCTTCTGCGCCAGGTCGGCCACGGTGATGGTGTCGCCGATCGCCACTTCGCGCACCACCGGTGCGGTCGGACGCTCGAAGCCGTGCGCGCCGCCGCCGCTGCGCGACGGCTCGGCCTGGCGACGGCCGCCGCTGTGGCTGCCACCGCGCGGCTTGCCGCGCACGTTGGAACGGCGCGCGCGGTCGGCCGCGGACAGATGCAGCTGGCCGGCGAAACGGCTGGTGCTGTCGTCGTCCTCGACCCCGGCGACCATCACGTGCGAGCCGCGGGTCTTGTGCTTGTTGGCGGCGTTGTTGCGGTCGTCGCTGCGCGGCGCGGCCGGCTTGGCCGGATGCGCGGCACCGGCCGGACGCGGCGCCATCGGCGGACGCGGCGGACGCGGCGCGGCGGCGGCGTTGCGGTCGGCGGCAGGCGCGGACGGCGCCGCAGCCGGCGGCGCCGACTCGGCGTCCAGCGCGGCCTGGGCCGCGCGCTGCTCGGCCTCGGCACGCTCGCGCGCTTCCTGCTCGGCCTTGCGCTTGCGCTCGATTTCCTCGGCGCGCGCGCGATCCTGCTCGGCGAGCTTCTGCTGTTCGGCCAGATTGCGCTGCTTGGATTCCTCCAGCTTGCGCAGGATCTCGGCGCGCTCGTCGTCCACCCGTCCGCCCGCAGAGGGCGCCGCACGCTCGGCGGCCAGGTCCTCGGCCGACTTCACGTAGGTGCGCTTCTGCCGGACCTCGACGTTGACCGTGGTCTTGCTGCGCCCGGCGCTGACCGTCACTTCCTGCAGCTTGCGCCGGTTCAGGGTGATCTTCTTCGGCGCCGCCTGGGCCTCTTCCTCGACCGGCTTGTCGGTCTTGCCGTGGGTACGGCGCAGGAAGCCCAGCAGCTTCATCTTTTCGGTGCTGGTGACGACCTGATCGGGACCGCTGAACTTCATCCCGGCGTCAGCCAGTTGAACCAGCAGTTTCTCGACCGGCGTGTTCACCAGTTCGGCCAGCTTGCGGATGGTGGTTTGCTGCGACATTCGGATCCTATGATCTGGTTGGCGCCCCCTCGCCGCGTGCGAAGGTAGCGCGGATTCTAAGCCCTGATCGGGTCAGGGCGGCATTCATCGCTGACTCATTCGCCGCGCTCCAGGCGGGCGATCTCCTCGGCGCGGGCGGCCAGGATCAGGGCCGCGGCGCGGTCCTTGTCCAGGTCCTCGATGCCGAACTCGAGGATTTCGTCGGCAGCCAGATCCGACAGGTCCTCGCTGGTACGTACGCCATGGCCGGCCAGCGCGTAGGCGGTGGCTTCGTCCATGCCCGGCAGCGACAGCAGGTCCGCCGCCGGCACACCGTCGTCGTCGCTCTCCTCGGCGGCCAGCGCCTCGTTGAGCAGCGCGTCGCGGGCACGCGCGCGCAATTCCTCGACGATGTCCTCGTCGAAGCCTTCCACCGCCAGCAGCTCGCCGACCGGCACGTAGGCGATTTCCTCGACCGAGTTGAAGCCCTCGGCGACCAGGATCGCGGCGATCTCCTCGTCCACTTCCAGCTTGTCCATGAACAGCTGGCGGGCCACGGCCTGCTCGGCCTCGGACTTGGCCGCGACCTGCTCGGCGGTCATCACGTTGAGCTGCCAGCCGGTCAGGCGGCTGGCCAGGCGCACGTTCTGGCCGCCCTTGCCGATCGCCTGGGCCAGGCGGTCTTCCGCCACCGCCAGGTCCATCGAGTGCTTTTCTTCATCGACGATGATCGACTGCACCTCGGCCGGCGCCATCGCGTTGATGACGAAGTTGGCCGGGTTGTCGTTCCACAGCACGATGTCCACGCGCTCGCCGTTGAGCTCGTTGGACACCGCCTGCACGCGCGAACCGCGCATGCCGATGCAGGCGCCGATCGGATCGGTGCGGGTGTCGTGCGCCAGCACCGCGATCTTGGCGCGATCGCCCGGATCGCGTGCGCAGGCCTTGATCTCGACCAGGCCCTGGCCCACTTCCGGCACTTCCAGCTTGAACAGCTCGATCATGAATTCCGGCGCGGCGCGGCTGATGAACAGCTGCGGGCCACGCGGCTCCGAACGCACTTCGGCCAGGTAGCCGCGCACGCGGTCGCCGGCGCGCAGCACGTCGCGCGGGATGCCCTTGTCCTTGGGGATGAAGGCCTCGGCGTTGCCGCCCAGGTCCACGTAGATGTTGCCGCGCTCGGCACGCTTGACCACGCCGGTGACCAGTTCGCCGACGCGATCCTTCCACGCGTCCACCACCTGCTGCCGCTCGGCCTCGCGCACGCGCTGCACGATCACCTGCTTGGCGGCCTGCGCGGCGATGCGGCCGAAGTCCGGGTTCTCGATCTGCTCTTCGATGTAGTCGCCGACGTCCACGCCCTCGGCCTCGTCGACCGCGTCCATCAGGCGGATCTGCCGGTCGGGCGATTCCATCACCACGTCGTCGGCCACCACTTCCCAACGCCTGAAGGTCTCATAGGTGCCGTCCTTGTGGTCGATGGTGACGCGCGTCAGCACGTCCTGGTCGGGGTAGCGCTTCTTCGCCGCCGACGCCAATGCGGCCTCGATCGCGTCGAAGATCACTTCGCGCGGCACGCCCTTTTCGTTGGCCACCGCGTCGACTACCAGCAACAGTTCCTTGCTCATTCTTTCGCTCCGCGCGCAGCCTCGTCGGCCGCCGGTTCGTTGGATGGTTTCTTATTGGATTTTGCGTTCTTGCCGGCCGGCTTCGGGCCCTTGCCCGGCTTGGTCGGCGCCAGACCCAGCGCCGCCCAGTCGGGCATGATCCGCGCCTTGTCGATGTTGTCGAAGTCCACCGCCAGTTCGGCGCCGTCGACCTCGAAGGTGATGCGGCCGGTAGCGGCGTCGGCCTGCACGATGCGCCCCTGCAGGCGCCGACGGCCCTGCTGCGGCAACTTCAGCACCACCTTGGCCGATTCGCCCACATGGCGGGAAAACTGTTCGGCGCTGAACAACGGCCGGTCCACGCCCGGCGAGGACACTTCCAGCGTGTAGTTGCCGCTGATCGGGTCTTCCACGTCCAGTTGCGCCGAGACCTCGCGGCTGACCCGCTCGCAGTCGTCGATATTGACCACGCGTTCGGGCTGCTTGGCCAGCGGCACGTCGATGTACAGGCGCAGCGTGGCGCCGCCGGGGGCCGGCAGGTATTCCGCGCCCAGCAGTTCCAGGCCCAACGCGTCCACGGTCGGGCCCAGCAGAGTCGCGATTTCGTTTGCCTTGTCGCTCACAGCCTGCCTTGCATCTGAAAAGGTTGAAAAGTCGATTGCGTGCTTTTCCCGGACCCCGGAAACGACAAAGGGCCCTCTGGGCCCCTTGTCCGGTAAAACTCCGGTCACGCTGGATTCCGGTTGCGACGACGGGAACATGCGTCATCGCGAAGCCCAAGCTTCCCTGCCGCAGACAACCGATGCACTGGTTGCCGCTGCAGACAAAGATGGTAGCGGGGGCAGGATTTGAACCTGCGACCTTCGGGTTATGAGCCCGACGAGCTGCCAGACTGCTCCACCCCGCAGCAGAAGCGGAATTATGAAGAATCAGTGCGTCGATTGCAAGCCCTGATTTTCATCTCGATGCGGTAGCGACGCTGCCGTTCGAAGGACGCCATGATAACCGCACACGATGGAAAACGAAACAACAATCGCATCGCCGAATGCAAAAACGCCAACGCCGCCTTGCGGCGGCGTTGGCGGAAAACAGCGGGAAAACCGCCCTTTCGCGATCAGGCCAGGTGCGCGAAGGCGCGCTGGCACCACGCCATCAGCGGGCTCCAGGCCAGGCCGAAGGCCAGCAGGCCCAGCGCGTTGACGCCCAGCGCCACGCCCAGCACGCGGTCGTCGTTGGCCGGCAGCGGCGTGCCGACCGGCTCGTCGAAATACATCACCTTGATCACGCGCAGGTAGTAGAACGCGCCGATCACCGCGCACAGCACCGACAGCACCGCCAGGCCGGTCCACCACAGGTTCTGGTCGGGCACCGCGACGACCGCGCCCAGCACCGCCAGCTTGGCCCAGAAGCCCAGGAACGGCGGCACGCCGGCCAGCGAGGCCATGATGCACAGCACCAGCAGCGCCATCCACGGGTTGCGCGCGTTCAGGCCCTTGAAGTCGTCGATGTTCTCGGCCTCGAAGCCCTTGCGCGACAACGCGATGATCGCGCCGAACGAGGCGGTGGACATCACCGCATAGCAGATCGCGTAGAACAGTGCCGCCGCATAGCCGCGCTCGCCGCCGCCGGCCACGCCCAGCAGCAGGAAGCCGATGTGCGAGACCGTGGAATACGCCAGCATGCGCTTGAGATTGCTCTGCGCCACAGCCATCAGGTTGCCGACCACCAGCGACAGCGCCGCCAGGCCGCCGATCACCCAGTGCCACTGCGCCGCCAGCGGGCCCACGCCCACTTCCAGCAGGCGGTAGGCCATGCCGAACGCGGCCAGCTTGGACGCCGAACTGATGAACAGTGCGATCGGCGCCGGGGCGCCCTGGTAGACGTCCGGCAGCCACATGTGGAACGGCGCGGCGCCGAGCTTGAAGGCGACGCCGGCGATCATGAACACGGTGCCGGTGAGCAGCAGCATGTGCTCGCGGCCGTTGCCGATCGCCTCGTGGATGCCGCTCAGGCTCAGCGTGCCGGTGGCGCCGTAGATCAGCGACATGCCGTACAGCAGTAGGCCGGAGGCCAGCGAACCGAGCACGATGTACTTCATCGCCGCTTCGGTGGCCATGCCGTTGTCGCGGTTGGAAGCGACCAGCGCGTAGGAGCACAGCGCCAGCAGTTCCAGGCCCAGGTAGACCATCAGCAGGCTGCCGGCCGAGACCAGGATCATCATGCCGACCGTGGCGAACAGCACCAGCACCGGGATCTCGCCCTGGTACAGCTTGCGCTCGCGCAGGTAGCTCCAGCCATAGATCAGGGTCAGCGCGCTGAGGCCCACGATCACCGTCTTCATCACGTCGGCGGCGGCATCGCGCACGAACATGCCGTTGAACACCTCGCCCTGCCCGCCCACGCCGGCCAGCAGCATCGCGAACACCGCGACCAGGATCGCCACCGAGACGATGTGGGTCCAGGCCTTGTTGCGCTCGCTGATGAACAGATCGAGCATCAGCAGGAAGAAGGCACCGGCGGTCAGCACCAGCTCGGGCAGCAGGGGCGGCAGGTCGACGGTGGTCAGAGGCAGCAGCGCAGGGGTGGTCATCATCAAATCTCTGGAATCAATACGCTCGACGGCCGCTTACAGCTTGCTGGTGGCGATCTGCGCCGCCAGCTTCGCGATCGAGGGCTCCATCAGGTCGGTCAACGGCTTCGGATACAGGCCCAGGGCGAGCACGCCGAGCGCGAACACGCCCAGCACCAGCGCCTCGCGGCCGTTGATGTCCTTCAGCTCGGCCACGTGCGCATTGGCGACCTCGCCGAAGAACACGCGCTTGTAAAGCCACAGGGTGTAGGCGGCGGTGATCACCAGGGTGGTCGCCGCGCCGAAGGCCAGCAGCGGGTGCGCCTGGAAGCTGGCCATGATGACCATGAACTCGCCGACGAAGCCGCTGGTGCCCGGCAGGCCCGCATTGGCCATGAAGAACAGCATCGCGAAGGTCGCGAACCACGGCATCACGTTGACCACGCCGCCGTAGTCGGCGATGCGGCGGGTGTGCATGCGGTCGTACAGCACGCCGACGCAGGAGAACATCGCGCCGGACACGAAGCCGTGCGAGATCATCTGCACCATCGCGCCCTGCAGGCCCAACCGGGCCGCATCGGTGCTGCCGAAGCCGACCAGGGCGAAGGCGACGAAGGTGCCGAGGGTGACGAAGCCCATGTGCGCGATCGACGAGTAAGCGATCAGCTTCTTCATGTCGTCCTGGACCAGGGCGACCAGGCCGACGTAGATCACCGCGATCAGCGACAGCGCGATCACCAGCCACGCCCACTCGTTGCTGGCATCGGGCAGGATCGGCAGGTTGAAGCGCAGGAAGCCGTAACCGCCGATCTTCAGCGCGATCGCCGCCAGGATCACCGAACCGGCGGTCGGTGCTTCCACGTGCGCGTCCGGCAGCCAGGTGTGCACCGGGAACATCGGCACCTTGACCGCGAAGGCGATCAGGAAGGCGAAGAACAGCCAGGTCTGTTCCTTCGAGGTCAGCGACAGCTGGTACAGGTCGGCGAGCTGGAAGCTGCCGCCCTTCAGGTACAGGTAGATCAACCCGACCAGCATCAACACCGAGCCGAGGAAGGTGTACAGGAAGAACTTGACCGCGGCGTAGATGCGGCGCGGGCCGCCCCAGATGCCGATGATCAGGAACATCGGGATCAGCATCGCCTCGAAGAACACGTAGAACAGCATCGCGTCGGTGGCGGAGAAGATGCCGACGGTGACGCCTTCCAGGATCAGGAACGCGGCCACGTACTGGTTGACGCGCTTGTCGATCGAGGTCCACGCGCCGATCAGCGCCAGCACCGTGACCAGTGTGGTCAGCACGATCAGCGCCACCGCGATGCCGTCGGCGCCGAGGTTGTAGCCGATGTCGTATGCCGGGATCCAGGCATGGGTCTCGACGAACTGCAGCGCGTCGCTGGCGTAGTCGAAACCGGTGAGCAGCGGCAGGCTGAGCGCGAAGGTCAGCAACGCCACCAGCAGCGACGCCCAGCGCGCCGCACGCGCATCACGCAGGGCGAGCACCAGGGCGCCGCCGATGATCGGCAGCCAGATCAGGATGGAGAGTAGAGGCCAGTTCGACACGTGTTCTTATTCCGTACAGGTCAACGCCAGAAATGCATCAGCACGCCCAGCAGGGCAATGAGACCGACGATCATCGCGAAGGCGTAGTGATAGAGGAAACCGGATTGCGTGCGACGCAGCAGATTGGCCGCCAGGTCGATCACGCGTGCGGTGCCGTTGACCATGACGCCGTCCACGACATGCGTATCCACCGCGCGCGACACCTTGCCCAGGCGCACGCCGCCGCCGGCGAAACCGCCGATCCAGAGCTTGTCGAAACCGTACTTGTTCTCGAGGATCCACACCGGCACCGAGAAGGTCTTGCGCGCCTTCGCCGCCAGTTCCGGCTTCCACAGGTACAGGATCCAGGCCAGGGCGAAACCGGCCAGGGTCAGGAAGAACGGCGGCTGGGTCAGGCCGTGCAGGGCGAACGCGACCGGGCCGTGGAACTCCTCGGCCAGCGCGCCGACGGTGTCGCGCGCCGGATCGTAGAAGTCGACGATGCCGGTGAAGAAGCTGACCGCCTGGCCCTTGATCGCCGCCGCGGCATGGTGCCCAGCCCAGTCGGTGCCGAACAGCATCGGGCCGATGGTGAAGAAGCCGATCGCGATCGACGGGATCGCCAGCAGGATCAGCGGCACCGTCACCACCCACGGCGACTCGTGCGGTTCGTGCGCGCCGTGGTGGCCGTGGCCGTGATCGTCGTGTGCGTGATCGTCGTGGGCATGCGCACCGTGGGCGTCGTCATGATGCGCATCGTGGTGCGCATGCGCATCGCGGAAGCGCTCCTGACCATGGAAGGTCAGGAACAGCAGGCGGAAGCTGTAGAAGCTGGTGATCAGCACGCCGCCGAGCACGGCCCAGTAGCCGTAGGTCGCGATCCAGCCATGCGAGGTGTGCGCGTGGTGCTGCGCCGCCTCGATGATGGTGTCCTTGGAGTAGAAGCCGGCGAAGAACGGGGTGCCGACCAGCGCCAGGGTACCGATGACGCTGGTCCAGTAGGTGATCGGCATGTACTTGCGCAGGCCGCCCATCTTGCGCATGTCCTGCTCGTGGTGCATGCCGATGATCACCGAGCCGGCCGCCAGGAACAGCAGCGCCTTGAAGAAGGCGTGGGTCATCAGGTGGAACACCGCGGCCGAGTACGCCGACACGCCCAGCGCCACGGTCATGTAGCCCAGCTGCGACAGCGTCGAGTAGGCGACCACGCGCTTGATGTCGTTCTGCACGATGCCGATCAGGCCGGTGAAGAACGCGGTGGTGGCGCCGACGACCAGCACGAAGTTCAGCGCGGTCTGCGACAGTTCGAACAGCGGCGACATGCGCGCCACCATGAAGATGCCGGCGGTGACCATGGTCGCGGCGTGGATCAGTGCCGAAATCGGGGTCGGGCCTTCCATCGAGTCCGGCAGCCACACGTGCAGCGGCACCTGCGCCGACTTGCCCATGGCGCCGATGAACAGGCACACGCAGATGATGGTGGAGACGTTCCAGGCATGACCCTGGAACAGCTGCACCTGGGCCAGACCGCCGGCGGCATCGCTGCCCAGCACCGCGGTGGCGTTGGCGAACACGCTGGCGTAGTCCAGCGTGCCGAACCACAGCAGCACGCCGGCGATGCCGAGGATGAAACCGAAGTCGCCGACGCGGTTGACCAGGAACGCCTTCATGTTGGCGAACACCGCGGTCGGGCGCTTGAACCAGAAGCCGATCAGCAGGTACGACACCAGGCCCACCGCTTCCCAGCCGAAGAACAGCTGCAGGAAGTTGTTGCTCATCACCAGGCTCAGCATCGAGAAGGTGAACAGCGAGATGTAGCTGAAGAAGCGCTGGTAGCCCGGATCGTCGGCCATGTAGCCGATGGTGTAGATGTGCACCAGCAGCGACACGAAGGTCACCACCACCATCATCATCGCGGTCAGGCGGTCGACCATGAAGCCGACGTGGGCCGAATAGTGGCCGACCTCGAAGAAGGTGTAGAGGTTCTGGTTGAACGGCGAGGCGCCCTGCCCCACCAACTGGTACAGGGTCCAGCACGACAGTGCACAGCTGACCGCGACGCCGAGGATGGTGGCGAACTGCGCGCCCTTGCGGCCGACCTGACGGCCGAACAGGCCGGCGATGATGCTGCCGACCAGCGGGGCCAGCACCACCGCGATCAGCAGACTCTTAGAGAGCGTAATTTCCATCTGCAGGTCAGCCCTTCAGCGAATCGACTTCGGCCACGTTGATCGTGTGGCGGGTACGGAACAGCGTCACCAGGATCGCGAGGCCGATGGCGGCTTCGGCCGCGGCCACGGTCAGGATGAAGAACACGAACAACTGGCCGGCGGCGTCGCCGAGCTCGCGCGAGAAGGCGACGAAGTTGATGTTGACCGACAGCAGCATCAGCTCGATCGACATCAGCAGCACGATGACGTTCTTGCGGTTGAGGAAGATGCCGGCCAGGGCGATGCAGAACAGCACCGCGCCGAGCGCCAGCAGATGGCCTAGGGAGATCATGGCTGGCCCTCCTGCGATGCCGGCGGAGTGTGGAGCGTGGGCTTTTCGGCGGCCATCTTGACCATGCGCAGACGGTCGCCGGCCTTGACCCGCGACTGGTCGCCCGGGTTCTGGGTCTTGATGCCGGTGCGCTTGCGCAGGGTCAGCATCACGGCGGCCACGACCGCCACGGTCAGGATGATCGCGGCGAACTCGAACGGCAGCAGGAACTGGGTGAACAGGGTCTTGGCCAGCCAGGTGATGTTGGAGGTGTCGGCGGCCTGCGCCGCGGCGTTGTCGGCCGGGAACGGCGCCGCGCTGCGCGCCTTCACGCCGATCAGGGTGACCATCTGCACCAGCATCGCCACTGCCACCACCAGGCCCACCGGCAGGTAGCGCACCCAGCCTTCGCGCATGCGGGCGGTGTCGATGTCCAGCATCATCACCACGAACAGGAACAGCACCATCACCGCGCCGACGTAGACCAGCACCAGGGTCACGCCGAGGAACTCGGCGCCCACCAGCAGCCACACGCAGGCGATGGAAAAGAACGTCAGGATCAGGCACAGCACCGCGTACACGGGGTTGCGCACGCTGATCACCGCGCCGGCGGCGACCGCGGCGATGGTGGCGAAGATCCAGAAAGCGATATTGACCCAATCCATTTCGGAACCTCAGCGGAAGGGAGCGTCGGCAGCGCGGCGCTCGGCGATCTCGGCCTCGAGCCGGTCTCCGATCGCCAGCAACTGCGGCTTGGTGACGATGTTCTCGCCGCGCTTTTCGAAGTGGTACTCCAGCACCTGGGTCTCCACGATCGAATCCACCGGGCAGCTTTCCTCGCAGAAGCCGCAGTAGATGCACTTGAACAGGTCGATGTCGTAGCGGGTGGTGCGGCGGGTGCCGTCCTCGCGCTTGGTCGAGTCGATGGTGATCGCCAGCGCCGGGCACACCGCCTCGCACAGCTTGCAGGCGATGCAGCGCTCTTCGCCGTTGGGATAGCGGCGCAGCGCGTGCAGACCGCGGAAGCGCGGCGACTGCGGGAACTTCTCCATCGGGTACAGCACGGTGTACTTGGGACGGAACGTGTACTTCAAGGTCAGCCACAGGCCGCCGAGCAGCTCGAGCAGCAGCAGGCTCTTGAAGTAATGGGTGATTTTATTCATCGCTTACACGCCCTTCTGGATCACGCCGTAGAACACCATCAATGCCGTCACCGCGATCCACACGATCGTCAGCGGGATGAACACCTTCCAGCCCAGGCGCATGATCTGGTCGTAGCGGTAGCGCGGGAAGCTGGCGCGGAACCAGATGTACGCGCTGGCGAAGAACAGCACCTTCATCAGCAGCCACGGCCAGCCGCCGGTCCAGATCCAGTTGACCCACGGCGAGATGTCCGCGGTGACCCAGCCCTGGATCGGGCTCAGCCAGCCGCCCAGGAAGAAGATCGAGACCAGGAAGCTGACCAGGATCATGTTGGCGTATTCGGCCAAGAAGAACAGCGCGAACGCACCGCCCGAATACTCGACCATGTGGCCGGCGACGATTTCCGACTCGCCTTCGACCACGTCGAACGGCGCGCGGTTGGTCTCGGCCACGCCGGACACCCAGTACACGATGAACAGCGGGAACAGCGGGATCAGGAACCAGTCGAAGAACCCGGAGCTGCCGGCCTGCGCCTGCACGATCGTGCTCAGGTTCAGGCTGCCGGCCGCGATCATCACGCCGACCAGGGCGAAGCCCATCGCGATCTCGTAGCTGACCACCTGCGCCGCCGAGCGCATCGCGCCCAGGAAGGCGTACTTGGAGTTGGACGCCCAGCCGGCCAGGATGATGCCGTACACGCCCAGCGAGGTCATCGCCAGCAGGTACAGCAGGCCGGCGTTGGCGTTGGACAGCACCAGCTTGGCGTCGAACGGCACCACCGCCCAGGCGGCGAAGGCCGGCGCCAGGGTGATCAGCGGGGCGATCACGAACATCGCCTTGTGCGAGCTGCTGGGCTGGATGATTTCCTTGAACAGCAGTTTGAAGACGTCGGCGAAGGCCTGGAAGATGCCCATGCCCACGTACATCGGCCCGTGGCGCACATGCATCCAGCCGATCAGCTTGCGCTCCCAGACCACGTAGAACGCCACCGCGATGATCACCGGCATGGCGATCAGCAGGATCTTCAGCACGATCCACAGGACCACGCCGAGGGCGCCCAGGCCGAGGAACCACTGGTGCAGCGGATCGACCACGTTCAACAGCATCTCGTTCATGCAGCCACCACCGTCACCCGACCGGCGCCCAGCGGCGCGGTCGCGCCGTGGCCCGTTTCGATCCAGGCCGCGCCCGGCGCGACCCGCTTGTCCGTCGCCAGCGGCAACGTGGCGCTACCCGCCGCGGTGCCGACCTTGACCATCTGCCCGTCGCTCAGGCCCAGGCGCGCCGCCTCGTCCGGATGCAACGCAATGCCCGGCGCGCGGTTCAGCGGATGCTGCTGCAGCGCCTGCGCGCGGCGCACCACCGCATCGGTGCGGTAGATCGCCGGACTGGCGGCCAGTTCCAGGCCCTCGTCCTGGCGTGCCGGCTGCGCCGAGCTCGCCGCGGCGACCTCGCGCGGCTGCAGGCCGTCGCGCAGCCCGACCAGGTCGATGAACTCGAAGCCGGGCAGGCCCAGCTCGCCGCCGAGCGCGCGCAGCACGCGCCAGCCCTCCCGGGCCTCGCCCGGCAGCTTGCCGCCGGCGCGGGTGCGCTGGTCGCTGCCGTTGAGGTTGGTCAGCGTCGCCTCGATTTCCGGCAGCGCGCCGATCGGCAGGATCACGTCGGCCACGTCGCGGGTGGAGGCACAGGCGAAGTGGCTGAACGCCACCACCTTGGCGCCGGCCAGCGCGCTGCGCGCGGCGGCGGCATCGGCGAAGTCCAGACCCGGCTCCAGGCCGTACAGCACGTAGGCGCTGCGCGGTTCGGCCAGCATCGCGGCGGCGTTGCGGCCGTGCGGCAGCACGCCGTAGCGCGCCAGACCGAGCGCGTTGGCGCCCTGCGGGATGCGGCACAGCGCCGCGCCGGTGGCGGCGGCGAAGTCGCGCGCGGCGGCACGCAGCGCCGCAGCCTGCGGATGGTTCTCGGCCAGCGCGCCGACGATCAGCACCGCACGGTCGGCGCCCTGCACCGCGTCGCGCAGCGCGGCGTCGGCCAGCGCCTCGGCGAACTTCGACGGCGCCACGATCTGGCGGCCGGCCTGGTCGAAGGCCACGTCGAAATCGACCGGGTTGATCGAATACACCTTGGTCTGGCGCTGCATCCGCGCCTTGCGCAGGCGTGCATGCAGCAGCGGCAGTTCATGGCGCAGGTTGCTGCCCAGGATCACCACCACGTCGGCCTGCTCGATCTCCGCCAGCGGCAGCGCGAACGGTTCGGCCAGCGCGGCATCGGAGAAGTCGCGGTTGTACACGCGGTGATCGAGGTTGCCGCTGTCCAGGCCCGCGGCCAGGCGCGCCAGCAGCGCGCCCTCCTCGTTGGAGGTGGACGGATGCGCGAGCACGCCCAGCGCGTCGCCGCGGTTGGCCTTGAGGATCTCGCTCGCGGCGGACAGCCCTTCGGCCCACGACACCTCGCGCCACTGCCCGTCGACCTTGCGCATCGGCCGCAGTGCGCGGTCCTCGGCGTACAGGCCCTGGTGCGAGTAGCGGTCGCGGTCGGACAGCCAGCACTCGTTGACCGCTTCGTTGTCGCGCGGCACGGTGCGCAGCACTTCGCCGCGGCGCACGTGCAGGAACAGGTTGGAGCCCATCGCGTCGTGGTAGCCCAGCGACTCGCGCGCCACCAGTTCCCACGGACGCGCGCGGAACTGGAACACCTTGTTGGTCAGCGCGCCGACCGGGCAAACGTCGACCACGTTGCCGGACAGCTCGGTGGTCAGCGGCTTGCCGTCGTAGGTGCCGATCTGCAGGTTCTCGCCGCGGTACATGCCGCCCAGCTCGTAGGTGCCGGCGATGTCCGCGGTGAAGCGCACGCAGCGCGTGCACTGGATGCAGCGGGTCATCTCGGTGGCGACCAGCGGCCCGATGTCCTCGTCCGGCACCACGCGCTTGCGCTCGTTGAAGCGGCTGACCGAACGGCCATAGCCCAGCGACACGTCCTGCAACTCGCACTCGCCGCCCTGATCGCAGATCGGGCAGTCCAGCGGATGGTTGATCAGCAGGAATTCCATGACGCTGCGCTGGTACTTCAGCGCCTTGTCGCTGCGGGTCTGCACCTTCATGCCGTCCATGACCGGCGTGGCGCAGGCCGGCGACGGCTTGGGCGACTTCTCGACGTCGACCAGGCACATGCGGCAGTTGGCGGCGATCGGCAGCTTCTCGTGGTAGCAGAAGCGCGGGATCGGAATGCCGGCCTTGTCGGCGGCCTGGATGATCATCGAGCCCTTCGGCACGACCAGCGACTGGCCGTCGATCTCGACGGTCACATGGCCTTCCGGCACGACCGCGGGGGTCGCGCCGGGATTGTTGGGTTGCGCGCTCATGCGGCGGCTGCCTCCAGCTTCTTGCCGTCAACCATCGAATGACCGTTGACGATGTAGTACTCGAATTCGTCCCAGAACTGGCGCAGGAAGCCCTGGATCGGCCAGGCCGCCGCTTCGCCGAAGGCGCAGATGGTGTGGCCTTCGATCTGCCCGGCGACGGTGCGCAGCTGGTGCAGGTCTTCCATCGTGGCCTTGCCGGCCACGATGCGCTCCAGCACGCGATGCATCCAGCCGGTACCTTCGCGGCACGGGGTGCACTGGCCGCAGGACTCCTTGTGGAAGAACTGCGAGATGCGGCAGGCGAACTTCACGCAGCACACGCTGTCGTCCAGCACCACGATCGCACCCGAGCCCAGGCCGGTGCCCAGTGCGCGCAGGGTGTCGTAGTCCATCTGCAGGTCTTTGAGCTGCTCGGCCTTCAGCACCGGCATCGACACGCCGCCCGGGATCGCGCCCTTGAGGGTGCGACCCGGCTTCAGCCCGCCGGCCATTTCCAGCAGTTCGTCGAAGGTGGTGCCCAGCGGCACTTCGAAGTTGCCGCCCTTCTGCACGCAGCCGGACACCGAGAAGATCTTCGGGCCGCCGTTATTGGTCTTGCTCAAGCCCAGGAACCATTCCGGGCCGTTGCGGATGATCGCCGGCACCGAGGCGTAGGTCTCGGTGTTGTTGATCGTCGACGGCTTGCCGTACAGGCCGAAGTTGGCCGGGAACGGCGGCTTGTAGCGCGGCTGGCCCTTCTTGCCCTCCAGCGACTCCATCAGCGCGGTCTCTTCGCCGCAGATGTAGGCGCCGGCACCGAGGGCGCCGTAGATGTCGATGTCGATGCCGCTGCCGAGGATGTCCTTGCCCAGCCAGCCATTGGCGTAGGCGTCGGCCAGGGCCTGCTCGAAATGCTCGAACGGCTCGTGGTGGAACTCGCCGCGCAGGTAGTTGTAGCCCACGGTGGAGCCGGTGGCGTAGCAGGCGATGGCCATGCCCTCCACCACCGAATGCGGGTTGTAGCGCAGGATGTCGCGGTCCTTGCAAGTACCCGGCTCGGACTCGTCCGAGTTGCACAGGATGTACTTCTGCGGCGCGCCCTTGGGCATGAACGACCACTTCAGGCCGGTCGGGAAGCCGGCGCCGCCACGGCCGCGCAGGTTCGACTGCTTGACCATCTCGATCACCTGCTCCGGCGGGATCTTCTCTTCGAGGATCTTGCGCAGCGCGGCATAGCCACCAGTCTTCAGGTAGCTCTCGTAGGACCACGGGGTGTCGTAGTGCAGCGTGGTGTACACCACCTGGTGCGGCTGCGGCGCGGGGCCGACCGGACCGGTGGGAGCGTGGGGATGCTGTGCCATTGCCGTTACTCCAACCCGTCCAGCAATTCGTCGACCTTGTCCTTGGTCAGATGCTCATGGTAGTGGCCGTTGATGACCATCATCGGCGCGCCGGCGCAACCGGCCAGGCACTCTTCCTCGCGCTTGAGGTAGACGCGGCCGTCGGCGGTGGACTGGCCCAGCTTGCAGCCGAGCTTCTTCTCGGCGTGCGCGACCAGGTCTTCGGCGCCGTTGAGCCAGCAGCTGATGTTGGTGCAGAACGCGACGTTGTTGCGGCCGACCTTCTCGGTCTCGAACATCGAGTAGAAGCTGGCGACCTCGTAGGCCCACACCGGCGGCAGTTCCAGATACTTGGCCACGCCGGCGATCAGTTCGTCGGTCAGCCAGCCCTGGTTCTGTTCCTGCGCGGCGTGCAGGCCCTGCAGCACCGCCGAACGCTTGCGGTCCGGCGGGAACTTGCTCAGCCAGTGATCGATGTGCGCGCGCGTCTTGTCGCTCAGCACCACCATCGGATCGACGTCGCGCGCCGCTTCGAAATTACCTGTCGCCTTCATCGGTCGACCTCACCAAACACCAGATCATAGGTACCAATCATCGCCACCACGTCGGCCAGCATGTGGCCGCGCACGATCGCGTCCATCGACGACAGATGGGCGAAGCCCGGCGCGCGCAGGTGCACGCGGAACGGCTTGTTGGCGCCGTCGGACATCAGGTAGCAGCCGAACTCGCCCTTCGGCGCCTCGACCGCGCAGTAGGTCTCGCCGGCCGGCACGCAGTAGCCTTCGCTGAACAGCTTGAAGTGATGGATCAGCGCTTCCATGTCGTCCTTCATCTCGGCGCGCTTGGGCGGCGCCACCTTGAAGTTCTCGACCATGACCGGGCCCGGGTTGGCCTTCAGCCACTGCACGCACTGCTTGATGATGCGGTTGGACTCGCGCATCTCGGCCACGCGCACCAGGTAGCGGTCGTAGCAGTCGCCGTTGGTGCCGAGCGGAATGTCGAAATCGACGCTGTCGTACTTGGCGTAGGGCTGCTTCTTGCGCAGGTCCCAGGCGATGCCCGAGCCGCGCAGCATGGCGCCGGTCATGCCCCAGGCGTAGGCCTGCTCCGGGGTGACCACGCCGATGCCGACGGTGCGCTGCTTCCAGATGCGGTTGTCGGTGAGCAGGGTCTCGTACTCGTCCACGCGCGCCGGGAAGGTGTTGGTGAACTCCTCCAGGAAGTCCAGCATCGAGCCTTCGCGCGCGGCGTTGAGCCGCTTCAGCGCATTGCCCTTGTGCCAGCGCGATTCCTGATACTTGGGCATGCGGTCCGGCAGGTCGCGATAGACGCCGCCCGGGCGGTAGTAGGTCGCGTGCATGCGCGCGCCCGACACCGCCTCGTAGACGTCCATCAGCTCTTCGCGCTCGCGGAACGCGTACAGCATCACCGCCATCGCGCCCAGATCCAGGCCGTTGGAGCCGACCCACATCAGGTGGTTCAGGATGCGGGTGATCTCGTCGAACATGGTGCGGATGTACTGCGCACGCTCCGGCGCCTCGATCCCCATCAGGGTCTCGATCGCGCGCACGTAGGCGTGCTCGTTGCACATCATCGACACGTAGTCCAGGCGATCCATGTAGCCGATCGACTGGTTGAACGGCTTGGACTCGGCCAGCTTCTCGGTGCCACGGTGCAGCAGGCCGATGTGCGGATCGGCGCGGACCACGGTCTCGCCGTCCATTTCCAGGATCAGGCGCAGCACGCCGTGCGCGGCCGGATGCTGCGGGCCGAAGTTCATCGTGTAGTTGCGGATTTCCTGCTTGGCTTCGGCAGGATTGCTGGCGAACCCGTCGTGCGCCTGGTGGTACTCGCTCACTTGGCGGACTCCTTCTGTGCTTCGCCCGCCGCGGTCTGGTAGCGCGCATCGTCGCGGATCACGCGCGGCACGCCCACGCGCGGCTCCACCGAGGTCACCGGCTCGTAGATCACGCGCTGCTTCTCTTCGTCGTAGCGCACTTCGACGTTGCCGATCAGCGGGAAATCCTTGCGGAACGGATGGCCGACGAAGCCGTAGTCGGTGAGGATGCGGCGCAGGTCCGGGTGCCCGGCGAAGACCACGCCGAACAGGTCGAACGCCTCGCGCTCGAACCAGTTCGCGCCCGGCCAGATGTCGGTGACCGAGGCCACCACCGGCAGGTCTTCGTTCGGCGCGTAGCAACGCACGCGCAGGCGCTGGTTGTGGCGATAGGAGATCAACTGCGCCAGCACGGCATAGCGCTGCTGCGGGACCGGCAACGGCTGGGCGCCGCCGGCAGCCTCGCCGCTGGGGAACTCGCCCCAGGCGAAACGGCCCACGGCCTTGCCTTCGACGCCGCGGCTGAAGCCGTGCGAGGACACGTCGGAGGTATCCCACTCGTCGCTGCCGTAGCCGAGGTAATCGACGCCGCACAGGTCGGACAGCTGTTCGAAACCGAACTCGTCGCGCAGCGCCAGGCAGGTGGCGTGCCAGGCGTCGGCCGGCACTTCCAGGGTGACTTCGCCGCGCGGAAGGGCCACGAAGACCTGGCTGCCGGGGAAACGGGCGCCGAGTCGGTCGCTAAAGGAAGATGCTTGCTCTGCCATGGGGGCTTGGCGTGCTCTCGAGGAAAGAGGAATCAGCGCGCGATGGTCTGGGTTCGCCAGATCTTCTTCTGCAACTGCAGGATGCCGTAGACCAGGGCCTCGGCGGTCGGCGGGCAGCCCGGGACGTAGACGTCCACCGGCACGATGCGGTCGCAGCCGCGCACCACCGAATACGAGTAATGGTAGTAGCCGCCGCCGTTGGCGCAGCTGCCCATCGAGATGACCCACTTCGGGTCCGGCATCTGGTCGTAGACCTTGCGCAGCGCCGGGGCCATCTTGTTGACCAGGGTGCCGGCGACGATCATCACGTCGGACTGGCGCGGCGACGGGCGGAACACCACGCCGTAGCGGTCCAGGTCCAGGCGCGCGGCGCCGGCGTGCATCATCTCGACCGCGCAGCAAGCCAGGCCGAAGGTCATCGGCCACATCGAGCCGGTGCGCGCCCAGTTCAGCAGCGCGTCGACGCTGGTGGTGACGTAGCCCTTTTCCAGCAGCGGGTTTTCGCCTTCGGGACGCAGGATGTCGTCCACCCGCCCTTCCGGGATCGGGTTGGTCATCAGGCGATCCAGGGTCTGAATCACTCCCATTCCAGCGCTCCCTTCTTCCACACGTAAACAAAACCGAGGAACAGCATGCCGACGAACAGGCCCATGGTGACCAGGGAGCGAGCGCCCAGGTCCATGAACACCTGCGTCCACGGCACGATGAAGATGATTTCCAGATCGAAGACGATGAACTGGATGGCGATCAGGTAGTAGCGCACGTCGAACTTCATGCGCGCGTCCTCGAAGGCCTCGAAGCCGCACTCGTACGGCGAGAGCTTCTTCAGGTCGGGACGCCGGGGACCGAGGAACCGCCCCACCAGCATCAGCGCGACGCCGATACCGGTGGCCACGATCAGAAACAGCAGGGTCGGCAAATATTCGGCCAGCACTCGCGATTCTCTCTTGCCTGTGCCCGCACGCGTGCCGCGCAGGCATGGGATAGACGATTCTCCGAGCGAGGGCGTGATGCCTTCGCGCAGAAACCGTAGCCAAACAATGGTGCCCAAGAGGGGACTCGAACCCCTACGACCTAAGTCGCTACCACCTCAAGGTAGTGCGTCTACCAATTCCGCCACCTGGGCTTGCGTAAAACCTGCGCGGCAATCCCGCCGCGCAGCATATTGTAACCGCCTTCAGTCTTTCTGCGACGGGGCAGGCGACTTTTCTTGCGCTTTTTCCGGCGCCTGCTGGGCGGCCGAGGCGGCGGCGGGGGCAGCCGGAGCCGCGGCGGCGGCCGACGGCGCCTGCGGGACCTGCAGTTCGCCGGCCGGCGCAGCCGGCGCCGGGGTGGCCGACTGCGACATCACGCCCAGGTTGGCATCGGCCGGACGCGCGCTGTGGCCGGCGTACCAGGCCATGAACAGGCTGATGGCGAAGAACACCACCGCCAGCCACTTGGTCGACTTGGACAGGAAGTTGGACGCGCCGCGCGATCCGAACACGGTGCCGGACGCGCCGGCGCCGAACCCGGAACCCGCCGCCGCACCGGCGCCGCGTTGCATCAGGATCAGCGCGATCATCGCGATCGCCACCAGCACGTAGACCACATTGAGGATGACCATCAGCATTTCGAAATCCGTCCGGACAGTACGACTTGGGGGACGAACGGCCGCCAGCGGCGGCCGTTCGCTCAACAGGTGGCCGCCGCTCGCACGATGGCCAGGAATTCCGCGGCGACCAGCGAGGCGCCGCCCACCAGCCCACCATCGACATCCGGCTGCGCGAACAGCTCGGCGGCGTTGTCGGGCTTGACGCTGCCGCCATACAGGATCGGCAACGAATCCGCGATTCTAGCATCGCGCGCCGCCACTTCGCCACGGATGAACGCGTGCACCGCCTGCGCCTGCGCCGGGCTGGCGGTGCGGCCGGTGCCGATCGCCCAGACCGGCTCGTAGGCCACCACCGCGCGGCCGAAGCCCTCGGCGCCGACCAGATCCAGCACCGGCGCCAGCTGCGCGGCGATGACCGCCTCGGTGCGCCCGGCCTCGCGCTGCTCCAGGGTCTCGCCCACGCACAGGATCGGGACCAGCCCGGCGTGCAGGGCGGCAGCGAACTTGCGCGCGACCAGCTCGCTGCTCTCCTGGTGGTACTGGCGCCGCTCCGAATGCCCGACCAGGCCATAGTCGGCGCCCACGTCCACCAGCATCGCCGCCGACACCTCGCCGGTGTAGGCGCCCTTCTCGTTGCTGCTGACGTCCTGCGCGCCGAAGCGCAGCAGCCGGTCCTCGAAATGCTCGATCAGGTCGCCCAGGTACGGCAGCGGCGGCAGGATCACGACCTCCACGCCGTGCTCGGCCTCGTGCAGCCCGGTGACGATCTCCCGTACCAGGTCGGCGGCGAAGTGGCGGGTGCCATGCAATTTCCAGTTTCCGGCTACGATCTTGCGTCGCATCGGCGCATCTCCGGCGAAAAAGTGCCGAGAGGATAGCCGATGCGCCGCCAAGGGCAGGCATCGCCCCTGCCCCGCCCTGCGCCACGCCGCCCGCTCCACGCCCAGAGACCGTCATGACCCAGCTTCCCGGCTACGCCCTGATCACCGGCGCCTCCAGCGGCATCGGCCGCGAGATCGCCCGCGAATACGCCCGCCGCGGCGTGCCGCTGATCCTGACCGCGCGCCGCGAGGCGCAGTTGCAGGCGCTGGCCGCCGAACTGCGGCCGCAGGTGCCGGTGGAGGTACTGGTCGCGGACCTGGCCGATCCGGCCGCGCCAGCCGCACTGGTGGCCGAGATCGAACGGCGCGGTCTGGCGGTGCGGATCCTGGTCAACAACGCCGGTTACGGCGTGCCCGGCCGCTACATCGCCCAGGACTGGGCGGTGCACGCGGCATTCCTGCAGGTGATGGTCGGCGCCGTGTGCGAACTGACCTGGCGGCTGCTGCCGGCGCTGCGCGCCAGCGGCCACGGCCGCATCCTCAATGTCGCCTCGTTCGCCGCCCTGGTGCCGGGCGCGGACGGCCATACCCTGTACGCGGCGGCGAAGAGCTTCATGCTGCGCTTCAGCGAATCGCTGGCGCTGGAGAACGCCGACCGCGGCGTCGGCGTCTGCGCGTTATGCCCAGGCTTCACCTGGTCCGAGTTCCACGACGTCACCGGCACCCGCGAACAGATGAACGCCCTGCCGCGCTGGCTCTGGCTGCAAACCGCCGCGGTGGCCCGCGCCGGCATCGACGGCGCCGAACGCGGCAAGGTGCGCGTGGTCCCCGGCGCGGTCTACCGCGCCCTGCTCGGGCTCACGGCGCTGCTGCCCGATGCCCTGCTGCTGCGGATGATGGGGCGCGGCTCGCATCGGATCAGGAGTGTGGAATGAGGCTGGGAATGGAGAAACGGGAAAGGGGAATGGGAACAGCCGCGCCTCCAAGCCGACGAAGGCCTGTAGCAACACTGGGCACGGAAACCCGCTTTTACCGATTCCCCACTCCCTATTCCCGATTCCCAGCTACTTCAGCTTGATCTCGCGCAACCGCTCCTCCAGATACCCCTGCGCGGTGATCGGCTCGGGATAGCGGCTGGGGTTGTCGGCGCTGACGCAGGACGGCAGCACGTCGATCACGAAGTCCGGGTTCGGGTGCAGGAAGAACGGTACCGAGTAGCGCGGCTGGCGCGCCTGCTCGCCCGGGGGGTTGACCACGCGGTGGGTGGTCGAGGGGTACACGTGGTTGGTCAGGCGCTGCAGCATGTCGCCGATGTTGACCACGATGGTGTCGGCGTCGGAGGTGAACGGCACCCACTCGCCCTGCTTGGACTTCACTTCCAGGCCGGCGGCGCTGGCGCCGACCAGCAGGGTGATCAGGTTGATGTCCTCGTGGGCGCCGGCGCGCACGTTGGGGATGTCGTCGGCGGTGATCGGCGGGTAGTGGATCGGGCGCAGGATCGAGTTGCCCGAATCGGTCTTGTCGACAAAGTAGTGCTCGGGCAAGCCGATGTGCAGGGCCAGCGCCGACAGTACGCGCGCGCCGAGCTGGTCCAGCGCCTGGTACAGGCCGTAGCCGTGGGCGCGGAAGCCGGGCACCTCGCTCGGCCACAGGTTCGGCGGCATCACCGCGCGGTACGGGGAGTCGTCGGAAATCTCGCGACCGATGTGCCAGAACTCCTTCAGGTCGAAATGCTTGGAGTCCTTGGCGGTCTCCACGCCGAAGGCGGTATAGCCGCGCGCGCCGCCGCTGCCGGGCAGGTGGTAGGTGCGCTTGGTCTCCTCGGGGAGGGCGAAGAACGCCTTGAACACGTCGTAGGCCGCGTCGATCTGCGCCTGGGCGATGCCGTGGTTGCGGATGCCGGCGAAGCCCCACTCGCGGTAGGCCGCGCCCAGCTCGGCGACGAAGGCCTCGCGGTCGGTGTCGAAACGGGTGATGTCGAGGGTGGGAATGCGCGCAGTCATGGCAGGAACCGTCATCTCGTGAGAGGAAGCAAACGCCGCGCTCAGCGCAGCAGGCGATACAGCAGGTAGAACGTGACCGCCTTGGCGACGATCACGAAGAGGGCAATGGCGATCGACTCACGCCGCGTCACGGACCGCCTCGGCCAGGGCGTCGAGGGTCTGCCGCATCAACGCGGCATCGTCGGCCTCGACCGTGACCCGCACCACCGGTTCGGTGCCGGAGGCGCGCAGGAAGGCGCGCCCGCGCCCCTGCACCGCCGCCTGCGCCGCGGCCAGCGCGGCCTTCACGGTCTCGGCCTCGAGCGGGCGCACGCCCGGCTGCAGGCGCACGTTGATCGTCTGCTGCGGCACCTTCTGCAGCCCGGCCAGCGCCTGGCGCAGGGTCTGCCGCGAGCGCTTGAGCACTTCCAGCACCTGCAGCGCGCTGACGATGGCGTCGCCGGTGGTGGCGCGGTCCAGGCACAGCATGTGCCCGGAGGCCTCGCCGCCGAGCACCCCGCCCTGTTCGACCAGCGCCTGGTGCACGTAGCGGTCGCCGACCTTGGCGCGCAGGAACGGCACCTGCAACGCGGCCAGCGCCCGTTCCAGGCCATAGTTGGTCATCAGCGTGCCGACCACCGGGCCGTGCAAACGACCGCTGGCCTGCCAGCCGCAAGCCAGCACGTACAGCAGGCCGTCGCCGTCGACCGGGTTGCCCTGGTCGTCGGCCATCAGCACGCGGTCGCCGTCGCCGTCGAAGGCGATGCCCAGGTGCGCGCCATGCTCGCGCACGTTGGCGGCGAGGTTGTCGATGTGCATCGAGCCGACGCCGGCGTTGATGTTGAGCCCGTCCGGCGCGGCGCCGATGGCGATCACCTCCGCGCCCAGCTCGCGGAACAGCAGCGGCGCGATGTGGTAGGTCGCGCCGTGCGCGCAGTCCAGCACCAGTTTCAGCCCGCGCAGGTCGAAGCCGCGCGGCACGCTCGCCTTGCAGAACTCGATGTAGCGGCCGATCGCCTCGCGCGCGCGCATCGCCTTGCCCAGCCGCTCGGACTCGACCGTGGCGAACGGCGCGTCCAGCGCGGCCTCGATCGCCTGCTCGGTGGCGTCGTCGAGCTTCTCGCCGTGGGCGGAGAAGAACTTGATGCCGTTGTCGTAGTGCGGATTGTGCGAGGCGCTGATGACGATGCCGGCGTCGGCACCGAGAGTGCGCGTGAGGAACGCCACCGCCGGAGTCGGCATCGGCCCGAGCAACTGCACGTTGGCGCCTGCCGCGACCAGCCCGGCCTCCAGCGCCGACTCGAACATGTAGCCGGAGATGCGCGTGTCCTTGCCGATCACCACGGTCGGCCGCGCGGTGCCGCCGGCGACCAGCACGCGGCCCAGCGCATTGCCCAGGCGCATCACGAAATCGGCGGAAATCGCCCCCTGCCCGACCCGGCCGCGGATGCCGTCGGTGCCGAAGTATTTGCGTTGGCTCATGCGCTGGGGAATCGGGAATGGAGAATCGGGAATCGGGAACCGCCGGAGACGTCCAGGGATCGCGACAAGCACGGGCTTGCCGCGCGATGCAACGCACGCGCGCGACCACGATTCCCTATTCCCGATTCGCGATTCCCGGCCGTCATGCCGCCTCGCTCTTCGCCGGGGCCGGCTGCCGCATCATCAGCGCCAGCAGCTCGGAGAGGCGGTCGCGCAGTTCGCGGCGGTCGCAGATCTGGTCGATGGCGCCATGCTCGAGCAGGAATTCCGAGCGCTGGAAGCCTTCTGGCAGGGTCTCGCGCACGGTCTGCTCGATCACGCGCGGGCCGGCGAAGCCGATCAGCGCGTACGGCTCAGCGATGTTGATGTCGCCGAGCATGGCGAAGCTGGCCGAGACGCCGCCGGTGGTGGGATGGGTCAGCACCGACACGTACGGCAGGCCGGCCTCGCGCAGGCGGCCGAGCGCGGCCGAGGTCTTGGCCATCTGCATCAGCGAAAACAGGCCTTCCTGCATGCGCGCGCCGCCGCTGGCGGAGAAGCACACGAACGGTGCGCCGATCTTCAGCGCGGTCTCCGCGGCCAGGGCGAAGCGCTCGCCGACCACCGAGCCCATCGAGCCGCCCATGAAGGCGAAATCGAACGAAGCGGCGACCAGCGGCTGGCCCTTGAGCAGGCCCTGCATCGCCACCAGCGCGTCGTATTCGCCGGTGCTCTTCTGTGAGGCCTTGATGCGCTCGCCGTACTTCTTCTGGTCCTTGAACTTGAGCGCGTCGGTCGGGCCCAGGCGCGCACCGATCTCGGTCGGCGCGGTGTCGGCGTCGAACAGCGCGGCCAGGCGCGCGCGCGCGCGGATCGCCATGTGGTGGCCGCACTTCGGGCACACCTCCAGGTTCTCCTCCAGTTCCGGCCGGTACAGCACGGCGCTGCAGTTGGGACATTTCTCCCACAAGCCTTCGGGAACGCTGCGCTTCTTGCTGGGCGTGCTGTCGGTACGGATGCCCGAAGGCATCAATTTGCTGAGCCAACTCATGCGATGTGACGATCCATTGGGCGGCCGCGAGAGCCGCAGAGGGGCGACAGTCTAACTCGGTCCCCCGGTGGCCTGCAGACGGTGGCGCATGGAGCGGCCAGGCCGGCCGGTAGCGGCGCGGCTGCCGCCAGGACGCCTGCTGCGGCCGCGCAACGCGGGACGTGCGGTAGCGTCGCCGCCATCCCGCACCGTCGACACGCAAGCGGGAGCCAGCGACGGCGCGTGCCGTCCGACCAGCAATGCATGTACCGCATGCTCCGCACGCACCGCATTTGCGGCAGTGCGGCAAACGCGAACGCCCGCGCAAGGCGGGGCGTTCGCAAACACACCAGGCGTACCTCAGCCCGCGTCCAGCGCCTGCCGCAGCGGCGTCAGGAACGCCAGGGCGGCGTCGCGCGCGGCCTGCGGGCTGCCGGCCTCGGCCAGCGCCGCGACCAGCGCGCTGCCCACCACCACGCCGTCGGCATCGACGGCCATGGCCTTGGCGCTGGCGGCGTCCTTGATGCCGAAGCCGGCCACCACCGGCACCGGGCAGCGCGCGCGCAACTGGCGCAGGCGATCGCCGGCGGCGCGGGTATCCAGCCGGTCGGCGCCGGTGACGCCGGCGAAGCTGACGTAGTACAGATAGCCGCGCGCCGCCTCGCACAACAGGTCGATGCGCGCATCGCTGGTGGTCGGCGAGGCCAGCACGATCAGGTCCAGGCCGGCGTCGGCGAAGACCGTCAGGGTCTCGGCCGACTCCTCCGGCGGCAGATCGACCAGCAGCACGCCGTCCACGCCGGCCGCCACCGCTTCCTCGGCGAAGCGCGCGGTGCCGTGGATCTCCACCGGGTTGAGGTAGCCCATCAACACCACCGGCGTGGTGGCGTCGTCGCGGCGGAACGCGCTGACCGCCTCCAGCACGTAGCGCAGGCCGGCGCCGCGCGCCAGCGCGCGCTCGGAGCTGCGCTGGATGGTCGGGCCATCGGCCATCGGGTCGGAGAACGGCACGCCCAGTTCGATCACGTCGGCACCGGCCTCGACCAGCGCGTGCATCGCCGGCACGGTCGCCTCCAGCGACGGATCGCCGGCGGTGAGGAAGGGGATCAGGGCCTTGCGGCCTTGGGCGTCGAGTCGGGCAAAGGTGTCGGCGAGGCGGTTCATGGGGGACCTATGCGCCCTCTCCCACCGGGAGAGGGGTTGGGGTGAGGGGAAGAGGCGAAGCGGTGCGGATTTGAGTACTGGGCTGCGCCCGTACCCTCATCCGGCGCTCCGCGCCACCTTCTCCCGAAGGAGAAGGGTAAAGCGTTACAGCGTCAGCCCCTCGCGCGCGGCGATGGTGTGCACATCCTTGTCGCCGCGGCCGGACAGGTTGCACAGCACCAGCGCGTCCTTGGGCAATTCGCGCGCCAGCTTGATCGATTGTGCAACGGCGTGGCTCGACTCCAGCGCGGCGAGGATGCCCTCGGTATGCGCCAGCAGGTGGAACGCGGCCAGCGCTTCGTCGTCGGTGATGCCCTGGTAGATGGCGCGGCCGCTGTCGGCCAGGAACGCGTGCTCCGGACCCACGCCCGGGTAGTCCAGGCCGGCGGACACGGAGTGGGTCTCGACGATCTGCCCGTCGTCGTCGCAGATCACGTAGGTGCGGTTGCCGTGCAGCAAGCCGGGGCGGCCGGCGGCGATCGAGGCGGCGTGGCGGCCGCTGCCGATGCCGTCGCCGGCGGCCTCGGCGCCGTAGATCTTCACCGAAGCGTCGTTGAGGAAGGCATGGAACAGGCCGATGGCGTTGCTGCCGCCGCCGACGCAGGCGCTGATCGCATCCGGCAGGCGGCCGTAGTCGCGCAGCATCTGCTCACGCGCCTCGCGGCCGACGATGGCGTTGAAGTCGCGCACCATGCGCGGGTAAGGATCGGGACCGGCGACGGTGCCGATGATGTAGAAGGTGTCCTGCACGTTGGTCACCCAATCGCGCATCGCCTCGTTGAGCGCGTCCTTGAGCGTGGCCGAGCCGGAATGCACCGGCACCACCGTGGCGCCGAGCAGCTTCATCCGGTAGACGTTGATCTTCTGCCGCTCGATGTCGGTGGCGCCCATGTACACCACGCACTCCAGGCCCAGCCGCGCGGCCACCGTGGCGCTGGCCACGCCGTGCTGGCCGGCGCCGGTCTCGGCGATGATGCGGGTCTTGCCCATGCGGCTGGCCAGCAGCGCCTGGCCGATGGTGTTGTTGATCTTGTGCGCGCCGGTGTGGTTCAGGTCCTCGCGCTTGAGCAGGATCTGCGCGCCGCCCACTTCGCGGCTGAGCCGCTCGGCGTGATAGATCGGGCTGGGCCGGCCGACGTAGTGGGTCAGGTCCTTGTCGTAGGCGGCGATGAAGGCCGGATCCTGGCGCGCGGCGTCGTAGGCCGCGGCCAGCTCCTGCAGCGGGCCGATCAGGGTCTCGGCGACGAAACGGCCGCCGTAGCGGCCGAAATGGCCGGCGGCGTCGGGATAGGCGTGGAAGTCGCTGACGGGGACAGAGGACATGGCGCAACCGGGGGCAACAGGACAGGCCTGCACTTTAGCGCACACGTTCCCACAGAAAAACCGATAAAGTCTGACGCAATCCGTCAGGAAAACTCACATGACCAGCCTGCGCCGCCTGCCCTCGCTCAACGCCCTGCGTGCGTTCGAGGCCGCCGCGCGGCTGCGCAGCGTCGGCGCCGCGGCGGCGGAACTGCATGTCACCCATGGCGCGGTCAGCCGCCAAGTGCGGCTGCTGGAGCAGGAACTGGGATTTGCGCTGCTGCAGCGCGACGGCCGCGGCATCCGCCCGACCGCCGCCGGCACGCACCTGTGCGAGGCCGCCGGGAGCGCCTTCGCGCAGTTGCAGGACGCGGTGGCGGAGTTGCGCCGCCCATCACGCCCGGCCGCGCTGGTGCTGGGCTGCCCCGGCAGCATCCTCGCCCGCTGGATGATTCCGCGGCTGCAGGCGCTGCAGCGCGACCTGCCGGCGCTGACCCTGCACCTGTCCGCACACGAGGGCGACTTCGCCGCCGACTTGGACGGCCTGGATGCGGCGCTGCTGCTGGGCCAGGCGCCATGGCCGGCGGACTGGCAGGTGCGCGTGCTGGCGCCGGAGCGGATCGGCCCGGTACTCAGCCCGGCCCTGCCGCAGGCACCGGCCCTGACCGCGGCCGCGCCGGCGGCACTGCAGGGACTGCCGCTGCTGCATACGGTGTCGCGCCCGCAGGCCTGGCCGGCCTGGGCCGAGGCGCAAGGCCTGGCGCCGGCGCAGTTGCGCTACGGCACCGGCTTCGAACACCTGTACTACCTGCTGGAAGCGGCGCTGGCCGGGATCGGCGTGGCGATCGCGCCGCAGCCGCTGGTCGCCGACGACCTGGCCAATGGCCGCCTGCTGGCGCCGTGGGGCTTCGTCGACACCGGCGGGCAGTGGGCGCTGTGCGCGCGGCGGGAGCAGCAGGATCCACGGGTGGAGGCGTTGGCCGGGTGGTTGGCCGGCGAGTTGCGGGAGGATCGCGGCTAGGCGTATTGCCTGGCCTGTTCGCCGGCAATTCGCGGCGCAACCGCGCTGTACAGGACGCTTGGCCGCGACGCTTGGCGTGCGCGGGAGTGGAGGTGTCTGTCGCGGCTGAAGCCGCTCTACATGGGTGGGTGGGGCGTCGAGCGCCCATCGGCGGGCGCGCGCGTCAGCCCGGCTGCGCCGGCGCGGCCAGGCGCCGCTGCAGGTCGTCGCGCAGCCGGCTCAGCTCGACCTCGGCGGCGCGCCGCTGCTGCATGCCGTCGCGGTGGATCTCGCGCACCTCCTCCACCGTGGCGATCAGTTGCTCGTGCACGTGGCGCAGCGTGTCCATGTCGATCACCGCACGTTGGTTGGCGCGCGCCGTGTCCACCGAGGCCTGCCGCAGCAGGTCGGCGTTGCGGCGCATGATGTCGTTGGTGGCATCGTCGATGGCATTGGACAGCATCACCGCGTTCTGCTGCTCGTGCAGCGACAGCTGGATCGCGAACTGGCGCTTCCACGACGGGATGGTGATGTCGCGGACGGTGTTGAACTTCTCGATCAGTTGCAGCGCGTTGGCCTGGATCAGCCGGATCATCGGCAGCGCCTGCTCGGCCGCGTGCTGCATCACCTGCAGGTCGCCGACGCGCTTGTCGAGCAGGCGCAGGGCGGTATCGATCTCGGCGCGCTGGCCGCGCGCCTGCGGATCGTCCTGGCCCGCCAGCGCCAGGTGCTGTTGCTGCAGTTCGGCCAGGCGCAGCTTGCCGGCAGCGACGTGCAGGCCCAGTTCGCGGCGCTCGGCCTGCACCATCTGGTGCATGCGGTCGAATTCGCCCACGCGCTGGCCGAGGTTGGCCTGCTGCGTGCCGACGTCGCGCAGCAGTTGTTCGATCTGCCGGTTGGTGTCGCTGAACTTCTGCACCAGTTCGTCCTTGGACGCGCGCAGGCGATCGATCAGGCCGCCGATCAGCGGCACCCGCGAGCGCTCGCCGAGCTGGTCGAGCTTGAGCGCGCGCGCGATCCGCACCACTTCGCCGAGCTTGTCGCCGCTGGCCTCCAGGTCGCGGTTGCGGACCTGGTCCAGCAACTGGCTGGAGAACGCGGCGGCCTGCGCGGCGACCTCGGTGCCGAACAGGTGCAGGCTGCCGGGCGTGAGTTCGCGCAGGCCCTGCGCCAGCGCCGCGATCTGCGCACGATCGTCCGGCACCAGGCCGAGCGCCTTGAGCTCGGCTTCGTCGGGTTGCAGCGGCAGGCTCTGCGGCGTCAGCGGGTGTTCCTGGGTCATCATGGTTCTCCTTCGATAGCGATTCGCGGCGGCGGCGCAGGCTCAGCGCAGTCTAGCCCGCATGGCCTGCAGTTCGGCCAGGATGTGTTGCTGCGCCTGTGCGGCGCGGGCCACGTGGTCCCTGCCCTGCGCTGCCTGCGGCGTGACGGCGGCTTGGCGCCAGGCCGGCAGCAGCACGTCGCGGATGTTCCTGTAGCGTTGCAGCAGGTCCTCGCCCTGCTGTTGCAGCAACCGCCATTGCGCCGCTTCCAGGCGCCAGGCGGCGGCGAGGCGGCGCAAGTGGTCGAGTCGCTGGTTCCAGGCCTGCGCCAACGCCGGGTCGGGCGTCGGCGCCGCGGCGATCCAGCGCTCGAGCGCGGCCACGCCGGCCTCGGCGACGCCGGCGCTTTCGGCATATGCCTGGCCCGCGTGCCGCAGCGCCTGGGCATGCGCATCGGCGCGCAACAGGACCACGCCCAGTTGCGCCTGCAGGGTCTCGGCCTCGGCCTGGCGCTCCAGGTCGCGGCCGAGCAGACGGCCGAGCAGGCTGCTGTCGCGGCGGATCCGCCGCGGATCGCGCGCCTGCAGTGCGTGCTGGATGCGCTCCAGCTCCTGCACCAGTGCCGCGCCGGCGTCCGGCGCGGCGGCGCGCGCGGCCAGCGCCTGTGCGACCGCCTCGAGCAGCGGCGCCGCGTAGCCGGACGCGACCTGCGCGTCGTTCGCCGCGGGCGGCGACACCGGCGGCTCGGGCAGCGCAGGAGCGGCGCGCGCGCTCACGCCGGGCCGGGTTCGGGATCGTCGCTGCGCGCGGCGCCCGCGTCGCCATAGAAATGCCGCGCCAGCGCTTCGTCGAGCTGGCGTTCGGCCAGCGTGCGCGGCCGCCGCACGCGCGGCTCCGCTGCCGGCGCGGACGGCTCGCGCAACGACGCGCGCAGCGCCTCTGCCAGCGCGGTCAGCGCCTGCCCGGCCTGCGCCTGGCCCTCGTGCGAGCGCGCGAGTGCGTCCAGCAAGGGCTGCAGCGCGGGCGTGACCGATGCTTCCGTCTGCGCAGGCGCGGCCGGCGTGGCCACGGGCGTGGCGGGCGGCGCTTCGCGCTCGCGTTCGGCCAGCACCTGCCGCAGCAGCGCAAGAAGTTGCTCCCAGCGTGCCGGTTCCGGACTCGGCTCGGCACGCAGCCCCTGCAGGCCGCCTGCGATGTCCGCCAGCTGCGCCACCATGCGCCCGCCGACATCGGCCTCGTCGGCGCCCATCGCCTTGTTGCGCAGGAAGTCGCGCTTGATCTGGTCCCAGCGCGCCTGTTCCTCGGCGCCCATCGCGCCGCGCAACTCGGCCAGCTTGAGCAGGTTCTCCTCGGCGCCGCTGGTCAGCAGTTGCGCCTCGCCCAGGTAGTGGTCGGAGATCAGCTGCTGCAACTCGGCCTCGTTCATCACCGGCGAGACCTTCTCCGCCAGCTTGTTCATGTTGCGGTAGCTGCCCTGCAGCCGGAACGGCGGCTCGGTGCGGTAGCGATCGTCCTGCGCGGCGCTGGCGATGTACTGCTGGTTGACCTTGTACACCACCTCACGCACGCGCAGCAGGCGCTGCAGCGTGGCCACGATTTCGTTGATCTCCGCGCCGCTGTAGGCATGGCTGAGCGCGTTGCTGGAGATCTCCTTGCCGCGCGCGCGATCCACCAGCAGGTACAGGTCCGCCAGCTCGCGCGTGGCCAGCGGCGCGAGCACCGGATTGGAGGTGAGCGCGTTCTCGATGTAGCTGAGCAGGAACGCCTCCTCCATGCCGCCGAGCACGTCGCCCAGGTTGTAGATGTCGGCGCGGTTGGCGAGCATGTCCGGAATCTTGAACACCTCGCCGGACTCGGTGTACGGATTGCCGGCCATCACCACGCAGAACTTCTTGCCGCGCATGTCGTAGGTGCGCGTGCGCCCCTTCCACACGCCCTCGATGCGGCGCGTGCCGTCGCACAGCGAGATGAACTTCTGCAGGAATTCCGGGTGCGTGTGCTGGATGTCGTCGACGTACAGCATGGTGTTGTTGCCCATCTCCAGCGCGAGATTGAGCTTGAGCAATTCCTGTCGCGCGGTGGCGTCCGGCGCCTGCGCCGGATCCAGCGAGCGCACCGCGTGGCCCAGCGCGGGACCATTGATCTTCATGAAGACCAGGCCGAGCCGGCTGGCGACGTACTCCATCAGCGTGGTCTTGCCGTAGCCGGGCGGCGAGATCAGCATCAGCATGCCCATCAGGTCGCTGCGCTTGTTCTCGCCGACCGTGCCCATCTGCTTGGCCAGGTTGTCGCCGATCACGCCCAGGTAGACCTCATTGATCAGCTTGTTGCGCACGAACGAGGACAGCGGCCGCGGCTTGAACTCGGACAGGCGCAACTGCTCGCGCTCGCGGGCGATGACCTGCTGGCGCAGTGCCTGGTACTGGCGGAAGCCGGGCACGAACACCTGCTCGTGGTGGCGCAGGCGCGCCAGGAAATCGTCGATGGCCAGGCGCAGGCGCCCGCCTTCGATACGCGGATGTTCGCCGAGCAGGCCCTCCACCGTGGCCATCAACGCCACCTCGCTGGCGCGGCTGCGCAGCCGCGGCGCCAGCAGCGCGATCGCCACCGCCTCGGGCGCGTAGCCGGCGTGGACCGCGAAGCGCGGATCGTGGCACAGGCCCTGCACCCACTGGCTGGCCTGCGTCCAGGCGGCGCCAAGCTTGCCGCGCACGCGTTCCAGGCCTTGCTCGAACTGCTCGCGCAGCCCGGCCTCGGCCAGCCGCGCATGCAGCGCATCGAGCAGTTCCCGCGCATGCCGGCTGAACGGAAAAGTCGGTTCGCCCTGCGCCAGTTCGGCCGCCAGGTAGGCGGCGGCCGCCCGCGCCTGGGCGGCATCGAACGCAAGCCCTGCGTCCTCGGCGAAGCGCTGCATGGCCTGCGCCATCTCGGCCTGCAGCGCGTCGCGGCCGTCGCGCGCGCCGAACAGGCGCGCGATCGCATCGACGCCGGCCTGACGCGCGACCCACGCGGCCACCTCCTCCTCGCGCTGGCGTTCGGCCCAGAACGCCAGCGCCAGTGCGCGCGCGGCCGGGGCGTGCATCAGCGTGCCCGCGGCCTGCTGCAAGGGCAGCAGCGCCTGCAGGATGCGCGTGGCGTCGTGGTCGTGGATGCCGCGCTCGTAGCCCTCGCGGTAGCGCGGCGCGGCGAAGTCGCGCACGCTGCGCGCCAGCGCGTCGGGTGTGGCCGCCAGTTGCGCCAGCGCATCCAGGCTCAGCCCCTCCTCGCCCGCCAGCGCCGCTTCCAGCATGCGCCCGGCCAGGTATTCGCCGCGGTACAGCGTGGGCGATTCCGAATCCAGCGTCACCTGCCAGTAGGCGCGGGTGGCGTCCAGTGCGGCGTCCTGCAGCGGCTCCAGGTAGTCGGTGCCGGTCAGATGCAGCGCCAGTCCATCCTCGCGCGGCAGCAGGGTCAGGTCCAATGCTTGCGTGTTGACGCTGAAGCGGTGCCGCGGACCCAGCCGCACCACGTTGCCGCCGGCTTCGAACAGCTCGCTGTGGTCGCGCAGCGCGCGCACCGCCTGGTCGCGCACGCCCTTCAGCCGCGCCTCGACGTCGTCGGCCTTGACGCTGTCGCGGTAGCCGCGCAGCCGCTCGGCCAGCTCGCGCAGCTTGAGAATCAGCGGGTCGCCGGCGAAGAAGGCGTTGAGTTCGTCGGCATTGGCGAAGCGCTCGGTGCGCCGCGGCAGGCCGTCGAGGATGCGCGAGGCCGCGTCCAGCAAGGAGCGCGCCTTGCGCTGGCGGTCGTCGAGCAAGGCCTGCTTGTGCGTCTCGAACGCCTCGACCAGTTCCTCGCGCTTGCTGAGGATGTCGCCGAGGAACTGCTCGTGCTCGCCGAACTGGCTCTCCAGTTCCTCCAGTTGCACCATCAGCCGCGAAAGCTGCTCGTCGGCGCGCTCGGGATCGGTGGACAGCGCCAGCGCGCTGGTGATCGCCTGGCCGAACAGCGCGAACTGCGCACCGAACTGGGCCACGGTCTCGGCCGAACCCAGGCTCTTGCGGCGCTGCTCGGCACGCGCACGCGCCTGGTTGAGCCGCGCGTAGACTTCGGACAGGGCCTCGACCACGCGGGTGCGCTCGGTGGCGTCGTCGACCTTGAGCCCGGCCATCAATTCCGACAGCAGGTCCAGATCGGCCGACATCGCCTGCATCGCCTGCACCTGCTCGGACAGCGCGCGCGCGGTCGCCGCCACCTGCGCCGCCGCGTCCAGCTCGGCCAGGCGCGCGTGCAACGGCGCCAGCGCGCTTTCGCTGCCGAGGAAACGCCCGGTGGCGGCGCCGACGGTGTCGTGGGCCTGCTGCAGCGTCGCGCCCATCGCATCGATCGCATCGGTGTCGATGTAGCGGTACTCGCGGATGGTCAGCAGATGGCCGCGCTGTGCGGCGATGGCGTTGAGCGGTTCGACGAACTCCTGGATGCTGTTCCAGTTCTCCGGCTGCAGCCGCGCCAGCAGCGCCTTGTGCGCAGCCGTGGCCTCGGCCATGGCCTGGTCGGACTGCTGGCGGATCGACAGCACCTTTTCGTATTCGTCCAGCACCGCCTCGCCGGTGGCGCTGATGCCGCGCAGCACGCCGGCCAGGTCGCCGCAGTGCGCGTCCTCCAGCCAATGGTGCGCGTCGAACAGGCGCCGCGCGTCCTCCACCAGCAACTGGTAGCGCTGCACCGACACCTCGTCGCGGTCGATCGCGCGCGCCAGCCCGAACAGGCTGGAGATGCCGCGCACCAGTTCGGCATTGCCGATGCGGCCGAGGAAGGTATTGCTCGGCGGGCGCCTGGCGGCGAACTCGTCGCTGCTGAACGGGGTCTGCCAGACCTGCATCGGATGGATCCGGGTCGGCTCGCTGCCCTCGGCATGGAACAGCACCATGCGCCCGTCCTGCAGCAACGCGTAGCCATGGCCGAACACCGGGTTCTGCAGCGCGCGGCGGATGGTGTTGTAGACGAACAGCGCGGACTTGCCGCCCTCGCGCTCGTAGAAGATGTACAGCACGTCCTCGCCGTTGGGCGAGCGGATCGCGCGCTTGAACTGCATCCCGTCCATCGCCGCGTCGAACGCCTTGTGATCGCCGTTCTGCAGGTAATAGCCGCCGGGAAAAATGATGCCGTGGTCCTCAGGCAGCTGCACGCAGGCCTGCACGATGGCATCGTTGCGCACGATGCGGCCGCTGAGCGTGTTGTAGATCAGCCCGCGCCACTGCGTCTCGCGATACGGCAGCACCTTGAGCAGGACCAGGCTGCCGACCCGCGCGAAATCGAACTGCGCATCGTCCAGCGACTGGGTCTTGTCCTCCACCGGTTCGCTGTAGATGCCCTGTCCGGTCTCGGTGTTGTTCTCGACCTTGATGGTCAGATCGCCGCCGATGGTCTCCACGAACAGGGTATCGAGGATGTTCAGATGCGAATGGCGCCCGTTCACCGCCATCTCGCGGGTGGCGCGGGTCCATTCGAAGTCGAACGGCGGCGGCAGCGCGATGTCGCGTTCGCCGCGCGCATCGATGTAGGTGAGCACGCCGTCGCTGTCCTGCGCCCAGCGGAACACGCGCACGTCGCTGCTGCGCTCGCCGATCTGGAACGCCGCCAGCAGCTTGCCGCCGATGACGATCAGTTGCAGCAGCCGGGCGTGCTTATAGTAGGCGTACAGCTCGCCGAAGTCGTGCACGAAGCCGGCCTGGCCGAGGAAGCTGCCGGCCAGGTCGATCGGGCTGACGTCGTAGCCGTCGGCGCCCTCGACCAGCCGGTACAGCCCGAACACGTCCTGCACGCGGGTCTGGTTCTTGAGCCCGAGGAACACGTTGTAGCCGAACAGCAGCAGGTCCGGCCCGACCTGCACGATGTCGCGGCCGACGCAATTGTGCTCGGTGCGGATGCGGAAGCGGCCGTCCACCTCGAGACGGCTGTCGCCGAACTCCTGCAGGCGCTGCCGGTTGAGCGCCTCGACCGCGTCCTGCAGCCGCGCGCCCTGCTCGACCAAGCGCTTGCGCAGCACGTCGTAGGCGCCGCCCTGGGCGACCGCCTGGTCGACCTGGCTGGGCGCGTCGCCCTCGGGCTGGGGATCGGTCTGGGGTTGGGGAGGTGTTGCCATCGTCGCGGCTCCTGCCGGCTTGCGGGGGATCGGCGCATCGCGCCGCGCGCCCGCCACGGGTTGCGACGACGCGCCACCGTCGCCGGCCGCGCGCCGCCTGCGCACTCAGTCCAGTGCCGCGCTCAAGGCTCGGCGACGGGCAGTTGGCCAGCCGCGTCCGGCGCCAGCCGCGACGGCGCCGCCGCGCCGCGCTGCACGCCGAGATAGCGCTGCATCAGGTCCTGCACGATCGGGCTCTTGTCGGCCAGGCCTTCGATCGACTTGCCGAGCGAGACCGCCTTGATGAGGTTGTCGAACATGCCGCCGTCGCCGCCGACCAGGTCGATGTCGGCATTGCGCAGGGCGCTGGCGATGACCTCGGCGTTCTCCTTGGACACTTCCTTGCCGGCCTCGATCGACGCCAGCGCCTGCTTGAGGCTGTTGTCGAGCAGCATCCGGAATTCCTCGTGGCCGCGCGCGCTGTCGCTGAGCGCGCCGATCGCCTCGAACTTGCGGGTCAGGCCGTCGGCCTCGGCCAACAGGCGCTTCTCCACCACCACCGCCTCGGCCATGCCGATCGACTCGGCGGCGCTGGCCTTGGCCTTGCCCATCTGCTCTTCGCCCTGCGCCTTGGCCTGCAGCGTCTCGGCCAGCACGCGCGCCTCGTTGCTGCCCTGCTTGAGGCTGGCATCGGCCTTGGCCTCGATCACCCGCGCCTCGGCGATACCGACCTTCTCGATCGCCAGTGCCGAGGCCTCCTTGACCTGCGCGTCGGCCAGACCGGGCGCGGCCTTCTCGGCGCGGATGCCGTCGGCGAGCAGCTTCTTGGCTTCGGCCTGCTTGCCGGCGGCCTCGTGTTCGGCCTGCGCCAGGGTGGTCAGTTCGACCGCGCGGTGCTTGGCCGCGGTCTCGCGCGCCTGCGCGTCCTTGACCTGGCGTACCAGCAGTTCCTGCGCCTTGGCCTCCGCTTCCAGGATCGTGACCTGCTTGAGCCGGTCGGCCTCGGCGACCTGGCGCACTTCCTTGATCCGCTCCTCTTCCTGCGCCACGGTCTTGTCGATGGCGATGCGCTCGCGGGTGATGTTGGCCACGTCCATCTTGCCGTTCTCGACCACCTTGTCGCGCTCCACGCCCTGCAGCTGCACCTCGCGATCGGTGGTGACCTGCTCCAGCTGGCGCGCACGCGCGACCCGCTCGACCTCGATGGCCACCGCGCGCTGGCGGTTCTGTTCGGCCACCTCGACCTCGCGCAGGCGGTTCTGCTCGCGGATGTCGATCAGCTGCTGCGCCTCGATACGCGCGTTCTCCGCCAACTGGCGCTGCTCCTCCTGCACCTTCAGCGTCTCGGCCTGCTCGCGCGCGCGGATCGTGTCGACCTCGCGCTTCTGCCGCGCCTCGGCCTCGGCCTGCTGCCGCTCCAGCGCCAGCATCGCCTCGCGCGCCTCCACGTTCTTCTTGGTGATCGCCAGCTTCGCGTTCTGCTCCAGCTCGTTGGTGACCACGTTCTGGGTGCCGGTGAGCTCGGTGATCTTGCGGATGCCCTCGGCGTCGAGGATGTTGTGCGGATCCAGCAGCGCCTTGGGCGTCTGCTCCAGGTAGTCGATCGCCACGTCCTCGAGCACGTAGCCGTTGAGGTCGTTGCCGATCACCGCGATGATCTCGTCGCGGAACTCCTGGCGCTTCTCGAACAGCTCGGTGAACTCGAACTTCTTGCCCACCGTCTTGAGCGCCTCGGAGAACTTGGCGTTGAACAGTTCGTCGACCGCGTCCTTGTCCGAGGCGCGGTCGGCGCCGATCGCCTTGGCCACGCGCAGCACGTCGGCCTGGGTCTCGTTGACCCGCAGGTAGAACGCCACGGCGATGTCGGCGCGCATGTTGTCGCGGCAGATCAGCCCTTCCTTGCCGCGGCGGTCGACCTGAAGGGTGATCAGGCTGATCCGCATCAGCTCGGCGCGGTACAGCACCGGCACGATCAACGCGCCGGTGAAGTGCACCTTGGGCGTGGCGCTCATGTCGTTGACGATCAGCGCTACGCCCTGATCCACCTTGCGGTAGAACGCGCGGAACAGGCCGGCCAGCCCCAGCAGCAGCACCAGCAGGATGCCGACGCCGATCAGAAACGGCGCCATCGTCGCAAAACTCATCGGTGGATCTCCTTATCGCCCGCAATCAGGCTGTGTGGAAACGGCAAACCCGGCAGATCCTGCTCGCGGGCGATCAGATAGTGGTTGTGCGCCTGCACGTAGTCGACCAGCACCACGCGCTCGCCGCGCGGATAGACCTGGCCGGCCTGAGCACGCACCTGCAGGACCAGGCCGGCGCCGCCATCGTCGACGGTGGCGTAGCCGGAGTCCGCGTCGGCACGCGGCGAGGCGACGACGCCGACCTTGCCGAGCAACGACGTCTGCGCCACCGGCCGCAGCCGCAGCAACAGCCGGCGCAGCGGCCGCAGCATCCAGGAGGTCAGCGGCAGCGCAGGCAGCAGGGCCAACAGCGCCACGCCGCTGCCGATGCCCCAGCGCAGGCCGGCCGGCAGGGACTGCAGCAGGAAAAGATGGACGAAATAGGTGCCGAGCCAGCCCCAGAACGAGAGCAGCGCCACCACCAGCATCACCGGCGCACCGCCCAGGCCCAGCCGCGCGAAGACGGCGGACACGCCGTGCAGGCCATGGTCGGCGCCGTCGACATGCAGATGCCCGTCCGGCGCGGCATGGTCGCCGATGCCGAAGGCGGCCAGCGCCCAGTAGAGCGCGGAAAATGCCAACAGGATGCTGTACGGCAACGTCGGAAATCCCAGTGCGACGTTCAGGAACTCGGCCATCCCCTCATCCTTGCTGTGCCGTGACGGCGCGTCCCATCATGGGCACGCGTCATCCCGCCGGCCTGCGCGCACGGCGCGCGGCGGACCGCCGGCAGGTTCTAGAGCCGGATGATACGTGAAAGTCGCGGCGGTTGGCCCGCGGCGCGGGCCGAAGCGGCGGCACCTGCGGCGGCCGGCGCCGGCCAGGACCCGACAGCGGGCTGCTCCCGGCGGCGCGTGCCAGCCGGCCGCGCTCAGCAGTTGGTGTTCAACTCGTGGCAGTCGGCGCGGCGCACTTCCTCGACGAACTTGCGCATCTTGTGGCCGTCCTTGATCCCGGGCTGGCTCTCGATGCCGCTGGACACGTCCACACCCCACGGCAGGGTGCCGATGATCGCGTCGAACACGTTGTCGCCATTGATGCCGCCGGCGAGCAGGAACGGCCGGTGCAGGCCGGTCGGCAGCCGCGACCAGTCGAAGGTCTTGCCCGAACCGCCGCTTTCGCCGGGGGCGTGGCTGTCGAACAGGAAGCCGGCCGCGTTCGGATACTGCAGCTGCAGGGTGCGCGCATTCACCTCGCCGCCGCCCATCGGCACCGCCTTTAGGTACGGCAGGTTGAAGCTGCGACAGAAGCCGTCGTCCTCGTCGCCATGGAACTGCAGCAGGGTCGGACGCACCGTGCGCAGCACCTCGCGCACCTCGTCCTTGGGGTTGTCGCGGAACAGCGCCACCACGTCCACCATCGGCGCGGCGGCCTGGCGCATGGCCCGCGCCTCGGCCGGCGCCACCCGCCGCGGGCTGCCATGGGCGAACACGAACCCGATCGAATCCACGCCCAACTCGCCTGCCAGGCGGATGTCGCCGGCGCGGGTCATGCCGCAGAACTTGATGCGGGTGCGATACAGCGTGCGATTCATAGCGTGACCTCGTCCGGAAGCGTCCAGTGGGCGGGATAGAGGGGACCGACGAACACCAGGCCCTGCGGCGGCGCCGTCGGACCAGCGACGCGGCGGTCGCGTCCCGCGAGCAGTTCGCCAATCCAGGACACCGGCTTTTCGCCCGTTCCCACCATGACAAGGGAACCAACGATATTGCGCACCATGTGATGAAGGAATGCATTGGCCTGGACCTGGATCTCGACCAGCTCGCCGCTTCGGGTCACCGCGATCGACTGCAGCTCGCGGCGCGCGTGCAGGGCCTGGCACTGCACGCTGCGGAAGGCGCTGAAGTCCTGCTCGCCCAGCAGCGCCTGCGCCGCCGCGTGCATGGCGTCGGCCTGCAGCGGCCGCCGCTCCCAGCTCAGGGTCTGCCGGTACAGCGCTGGGCGTACCTGGCGGTTGAGCAGGCGGTAGCGATAGCGGCGCGCGCGGGCGGAGAAGCGCGCGTGGAAGTCGTCGGCCACCGGCACGCACCAGCGCACGCAGACCGAGGGCGGCAACCGCGCGGTGGCGCCCAGCATCCAGCCGCGCGCCGGGCGCGGCGCATCGCAATCGAAATGCACCACCTGGCACTCGCCGTGCACGCCGGCATCGGTGCGGCCGGCGCAGACCACGCTCACCGGGGCGTCGGCCACCGACGACAGCGCCGCCTGCAGCGTCGCCTGCACGCTGGGGCCGCCACTCTCGCCGAGCTGCTGCCAGCCCTGGAACTCGCTGCCGTCGTACTCCACGCCTAGCGCGTAGCGCATGGCGACCTCCACTGCAGTGCGGCATCGGCGCCGGCGCGCGCTGCGGCCGACGCGTGCATGGGCCAGCGCAGGGCGCCTGCAACGCCACCGCGGCAGTGCCCCTGCCCGGCCGGAAGCGCGCGCTCGGTGCGCGCCCGTCGCCGATGCGCAAAATGCCGCAGGGCCGTCCCGCTCCAGGCCGGCCGGCCGCGGCGAGCGCGCCGCGCGCCGCCTGCTGCCATCAGTCCAGCCGTCCCAGCAATTGCAGCGCCTCGGCGCGTGCGGCCGGATCGCCACTGGCCGCGACCTCGGTCAGCAGGGTACGTGCCGTCTCGTTGTCGCCCAGATCCATGTACGCCACCGCCAGTTCCAACCGCTCGCGGCCCGCCGGCGGATACGGCGACGGTGCTTCGGCCGGGGCCGGGGCCGGGGCCAGGGCCGGCGCGGCAGGCTGATGCCAGGTCGGCTCCTGCCGGCCGCCGCCGGCGTCCTTGTCGGCATGGGCGTCGCCGCCCGGCACTGCGACCACCGGCGATGGCTGCCGCCACGGCGCCTCGGCAACCGGCTCGGCGGCCGGTGCGGCCTCCGGATGGGCATCGGACACGCCAGCGGAGTGGTCGTCGTCGTTGTCCGCGGACAGCGGCGCATCGGCCGGCGCCTGCCGCAGCGACTGCTGCGCCAGCACCCGCTCGAAGGCGTCGTCGTCGAGTGCGGTGTGGTGATCGGCGTGATCTGAGTGATCGGCGGCAGCGTGGTCGAGATGGTCGGCGCGCTCCCACTCTTCCAACGCCTCGTGGTCGCGGGCGACCGCCTCCTCCTCGGCCAGCGGCTCGGCCGGCTCCAGCGGCGGCAGTTCCGGCGCATCGACATCACGGTGCGCGACCACCGGCACCGCGGCGCTCGCCGCCAGCGCGGCATCGTCGTCGCGCGGCAACGGCGGCAGCGGCGAGGGCTTGCGCCGGCGCGACAGCAGCCAGGCACCGAGGCCCAGCACCAGCAGGCTCAGCCCGCCCCACAGCCACAGCGGGAACCCGTCATTGGCCGGTGCCTGGGCGGCCGCCGCGGCCGGCGCCGCCTGCCCGGCCTGGGCCAGGCGCTTCTGCGCCGCAGCCAGGTCGCTGTCCTTCAACGCGATCAGTTGCTGCTGCTGGGACTTGAGCTTTTCGAGCTGCTCCACCCGCGAACGCAGTTCCTGGACCTCGGCATCGCGTGCCGCGAGGTCTTCGCGCGCCTGCTGCAATTGTTGGGCTGCCACCATGTCTCCTTCGTCGCCGGCACCGGTGCCGGACTTGGTTCCCGCCTCGCGGCGCGTCGCCGGCACTGCCGGCGCGATTTCCAGGCGTGCGCCAGCGGCGGCGGCCGGCGCCGCGGCGGCCGGCTTGGGCGCAGTCTGCGCCGTCGCCGCGTCCTGCTGCGCCTGCGCCGGCTGCGGCACCGGCGCACGCGCCTGGCGCCATTGCGCCGCCTGCTCGCGCACCACCGCCTCGGCGGCGGCGGCATCCAGGCTGGCCAGATCCTCCTCGCGCGGGGTGCGCAACACCGCGCCCTGCTTGAGCAGGTTGAGATTGCCGCGGATGAAGGCGTCCGGATTGGCGCGCAGCAGCGCGACCATGGTCTGGTCCAGCGAATGGCCGTTGGCGCGCGCCAGTTGCCCGGCGATCTGCGACAGGGTCTGCCCGGCGCGCACCGGCGCCAGCGCATCGCGGGGCGCGGCCGCGGGGGCCGGCGCCGGACGCGGCGTGGCGGCCGGCCTGGCGCTTGGCGTCGCCGGCATGGCGGCGGCGGCAGGCGCTGGCGCCGCGGTGGACGTTTCGCGGGCGATGCGGTCGGACGGCTGCGCCGCGGCCGGCGCATCGATCGCCGGTGCATCGATCGCGGCGGCGGTGTTGGGCGCATCGATCAGCGCGGAGTATTCGCGGATCAGCCGCCCCTGGCCCCAATCGACCTCGATCAGGAAGCTCAGCGACGGCACGTCGACCGGCATGCGGCTGCTGACCTGGATCACCGCGCGGCCCTTGCGGGTCTGGCTGAAGCGGAACTGCAGATCGCTGACCAGGCCCTGCGGGCGCTCCAGCCCGACCCGCGCGAAGGTCGCCGGCGAGGCCAGCGCCACCCGCGCCCGCTCCAGTTCGCCCGGCTCGTTGGAGATCACCGGGATCTCGGCCAGGAACGGCTCGCCCGGCTTGGACAGCACGCGGATATCGCCCAGGCCCAGGGCCAGCGCGGCCTGGCTGCAGGCCAGCAACAGCAGCGCCGTGGCAGCGCGACAGACATGGCGCAGCCCGCGCACGGCGGACACCGCATCGCCGCGATGGCGACGGAACAAACGTGGTTGTAGGCGCATCCCGCCCCTGCCCCTTGGAATCATGCGTGCAATATATAGGAAGCCGGGACCGGGGACCCGGGGTCCGGAAAAGCCGAGACAGGGACCGCGTTGCTGGTGCACCGCTGAAATCCACGACGCAAGAACACCCTGCAGCAGGAAAGCCCAGGCACGCCACTGTGGGAGGGACTTCAGTCCCGACGCGAGGTGCGGCCGCTGTCGGGACTGAAGTTCCCAAAAAATCCGGGCCCGGAAAAGCCCCCGAAGGGAGGCTGAGGACTCGGAAATCCGAGACAGGGACCGCGCTTCATAACGCGGTGTGCGGGATCTCGCGTCGGGACTGAAGTCCCTCCCACAACGGGGCGAGCGCGGATACCTGCGACTTCCATTTTCCAAACAAAAAGCCAGGGCTCGCGCCCCGGCCTTCGCTCCACTCCGCCACACGATCAGGCCGCGCGGCCAGCCACGCCGCCACGCCATGAACCCGCGGGACCCGGGTCCCGGCTTTCAGCCCTCCTGGGCAACCAGCTCGGCCAACTGCACCGCATTGAGCGCGGCGCCCTTGCGGATGTTGTCGGCCACCACCCACAGGTTGAGGCCGCGCGGGTGCGAGAAGTCCTCGCGGATGCGGCCGACGAACACCGGGTCCTTGCCGGAGGCATGGGTCACCGGGGTCGGATAGCCGCCGGCCTTGTGCTCGTCGACCACTTCCACGCCCGGCGCCTGACCCAGCAGCGCGCGCGCCTGCTCGACGGTGATCTTGCGCTTGGTCTCGATGTTGACCGCTTCGGAATGGCCGAAGAACACCGGCACGCGCACCGCGGTGGGGTTCACCAGGATGCTGCTGTCCTCGAGGATCTTCTGCGTCTCCCACACCAGCTTCATCTCTTCCTTGGTGTAGCCGTTGGGCTGGAAGTCGTCGATGTGCGGGATCAGATTGAAGGCGATCTGCGCCTGGAACTTCTGCGGCTCGATGTCCTGGAACGCCAGCAACTGCGCGGTCTGCTTGCCCAGTTCCTCCATGCCCGAGCGGCCGGCGCCGGACACCGACTGGTAGGTGGCCACGTTGATGCGCTCGATGCCGTATTCCTTGTGGATCGGCGCCAACACCGGCATCAGCTGCATGGTCGAGCAGTTGGGGTTGGCGACGATGCCGCGCGGACGCTGCTTCAGCGCGTGCGGATTGACCTCCGACACCACCAGCGGCACGTCGTCGTCGTAGCGGAACGTCGAGGAGTTGTCGATCACCACCGCGCCGGCCGCGGCGAACTTCGGTGCGTATTCCTTGGAGATGCCGCCGCCGGCCGAGAACAGCGCGATATCCACGCCGCTCGGGTCGAAGGTGGCCAGGTCGAGCACAGTGACCTTGTGGCCCTTGAACTCGACCTGGCCGCCGGCCGAGCGCTCGGAGGCCAGCGGGTACAGCGTGGCGACGGGGAAATCGCGCTCGGCGAGGATGCTCAGCATGGTCTCGCCGACGGCACCGGTGGCGCCGACGACGGCGACGTTGAAACGACGGGTTGCATTGCTCATGGAAGATTCGATCCGCAGAAAAAGAAGGGGAGGAACAGCCGCACTGCCACGTGGATTCGGGGAACCTGCCGTGCGCGTCGCGCGCGGCGCCGCAGGCTCCCTATCGTTTTTTGTCCGCAATCGCCCGCGCGCCGCCGGCCGCGGCAATCGCGTCCAGGTTCAGCGCGTTGGGCGGGCGCCCGGCGTCGGCGCCGATGCCCAGCGCGGCAAGCAGGTTGTCCACCGCCAGCGACACCATTGCGCGGCGCGTGGCCACGCTGGCGCTGCCGATATGCGGGGTCAGCACCACGTTGCGCAGCGCCAGCAGCTCCGGACGGATCGCCGGCTCGCCTTCGAACACGTCGAGTCCGGCCGCGGCCAGACGCCCGTTGGCCAGCGCGTCGGCCAGTGCGACTTCATCGACCAGGCCACCGCGGGCGATGTTCACCAGCGTCGCGGTCGGCCGCATCTTCGCCAGCGCGGCGGCGTCGATGACGTGGTGCGACTGCGCGCTGTACGGCAGCACCAGCAGCAGGTGGTCGGCGCGCGCCAGCAGGTCGTCGAAGCCGACGTACTCGGCGCGATGCGCGCGCTCCACCTCGGCCGGCAGGCGGCTGCGGTTGTGGTACAGCACACGCATCGAGAAGCCGGCGGCGCGGCGCGCGATGGCCTGGCCGATGCGGCCCATGCCGAGGATGCCGAGCGTGCTGCCGTGGACATCGGCGCCGAGCATGGTCTGGAACGACCACTGCTGCCACTGCCCCGCACGCAGCCAGCGCTCGGCCTCGCCGACGCGGCGCGCGGCGGCCATCAGCAGGGCGAAGCCGAGATCGGCGGTGGTCTCGGTGAGCACGTCAGGGGTGTTGGTGGCGACGATGCCGGCCGCGCTGAGCGCGTCCAGGTCCAGATTGTTGTAGCCGACGCCGACGTTGGCGATGGCGCGCAGCCGCGGCGCGCCGGCGATCTCGGCGGTGCCGATGCGTTCGTTGAGGGTGACCAGGGCGCCATCCAGCGGCGCCAGCGCCTGCGCCAGGTCCTGCGGCGAATACCTGGTCACGTCCGCGGTGGTGGTCAGCGCGCAATACTCGCCCAGCCGTGCGACGACATCGTCGAACAGCGGCTGGCTGACCCACACCCGCGGCCGCGACTCAGCCATCGCCACCGCCGGGGATGCGCGGGGTCACCGTGCCGACGTCGCCGCATTGCGCGCGGTGGCGCAGCGCCTGGTCCATCAGCACCAGCGCCATCATCGCCTCGGCGATCGGGGTGGCGCGGATGCCGACGCAGGGGTCGTGGCGGCCGGTGGTGATCACGTCCACCGCCTGCCCGTCCACATCCACCGTGGCGCCGGGCAGGCGCAGGCTGGAGGTGGGCTTGAACGCCACCGAGACGACGACCGGCTGGCCGGTGGCGATGCCGCCGAGCACGCCGCCGGCGTGGTTGGACTGGAAGCCGTCCGGCGCGATCAGGTCGCGGTGCTCGGTGCCCTTCTGGGTCACCGCGGCGAAGCCGTCGCCGATCTCCACGCCCTTGACCGCATTGATGCTCATCATCGCCGCGGCCAGTTCGCCGTCGAGCTTGCCGTAGATCGGCTCGCCCCAGCCCGCCGGCACCCCGTCGGCGACCACGGTGACCCGCGCGCCGATCGAATCGCCGGACTTGCGCAGCGCATCCATGTACGCCTCCAGCTCCGGCACCTGCGGCGCATGCGGCCAGAAGAACGCGTTGTCCTCCACCGCGTCCCAGGCGAAGCCCTGCGGCAGCAGCGGCCCGAGCTGCGACAGGTAGCCGCGCACGCGCACGCCGTAGCGCTGCGCCAGCCACTTCTTGGCGATCACGCCGGCGGCCACGCGCATGGTGGTCTCGCGCGCCGACGAGCGCCCGCCGCCACGCGGATCGCGGATGCCGTACTTCTGCCAATAGCTGTAGTCGGCATGGCCCGGGCGGAACTGCCGGGCGATGTCGGTGTAGTCCTTGCTGCGCTGGTCGGTGTTGCGGATCAGCAGGCCGATCGGAGTGCCGGTGGTGCGGCCATCGTAGACCCCGGACAGGATCTCGATCTCATCGGCTTCGCGTCGCGCCGAGGTGTGCCGGCTCTTGCCGGTGGCGCGGCGCTGCAGGTCGTGGGCGAATTCGCTGGCGTCCAGTTCCAGCCCCGGGGGGCAGCCATCGACCACGCAGCCGATCGCCGGCCCGTGCGATTCGCCGAAGGTGGTGACGGTCAGCAGCTTGCCGAAACTGTTCGCGCTCATGTCGCTTGCGTCACCGTTCCGCGGCCAGCGAGGCGATGCGCGCGTGGTGCGCGATCAATTCGCTGCGCTCCACCGCGAAGATGCCCATCTGCCCGACCTTGAACTCGACCCAGGCGAAGTCCACTTCCGGCAGCAACTGCGCCAGTGCGCGCTCGGACTCGCCGACTTCGCAGATCAGCAGACCGTCCTCGCTCAGGTGCGCCGGTGCGTCGCGCAGGATCTTCAGCGCCAGGTCCAGCCCGTCGTCGCCCGCGCGCAGGCCCAGCTCCGGCTCGTGCGCGTATTCCGGCGGCAGCGCGTCGGTCTCGGCGTGGGTGACGTAGGGCGGATTGGTGACGATCAGTTCGTAGCGGCGCCCGCCCAGCCCGGCGAACAGGTCGGACTTGACCAGTTCGACGTTGTCGGCGAGCAGCCGTTCCTTGTTCTCGGCGGCCAGGCTCAGCGCGTCGTCGCTGATGTCGACCGCGTCCACCTGCCAGTTCGGGTTGTAGTGGGCCATGGCGATGGCGATGCAGCCCGAGCCGGTGCACAGGTCCAGCGCGCGCTCGACCGGGCGTCCGGCCAGCCACGGCTCGAAGCCGGCCTCGATCAGTTCGGCGATCGGCGAGCGCGGCACCAGCGCGCGCGCATCGCTCTTGAAGCTGAGCCCGGCGAACCAGGCCTCGCCGGTGAGGTAGGCGGCGGGGATGCGCTCGGCGATGCGGCGCTCGAACAGCGCCAGCACCTGCGCCTTCTCCGGCGTGGTGACCCGCGCGCTGCCGTAAGCCGGGCCAAGGTCGTGCGGCAGGTGCAGCGCGTGCAGCACCAGTTGCGTGGCCTCGTCCAGGGCGTTGTCGTAGCTGTGGCCGAAGCTCAGCCCGGCGGCGTTGAAACGGCTGGTGCCGTAGCGGATCAGGTCGATGATCGTGTGGAGTTCGGCGGCCGCGTCGGCAGTCATGGCAACAGGCAAGGCAATTCGGCCCCCGATTATAGAGGCCCGGCCGCTATGATGAGCGTTCGTTGCATGGGAAATCAGTATGTTCAACCGCACCTTCGGCATCGTCCTGGTGGTTGCCCTGGCCGCCGGCCTGGGGCTGCTGCTGGCCCAGAAGTACTTCGGCGGCAGCGCCGCCCCGGCCTGGCCGGAGACCCGCACGGTGCGCATGTACCCGCAGCCGCGCCCCCTGCCCGACTTCCACCTGCGCCAGACCGACGGCACGCCGCTGGTGCCGGGCGAGCTCAAGGGCCACTGGACCCTGGTGTTCCTGGGCTTCACCGCCTGCCCGGACGTGTGCCCGACCACCCTGGCCGACCTGGCGCGCGCGCAGAAGCAATGGGAGACCTTGCCGGACACGCTGCGCCCGCGCGTGCTGTTCGTCTCGGTCGACCCGCAGCGCGACACCCTGCCGCGACTGGGCGAGTACGCCCACGCCTTCCACAAGGACACCATCGCCGCCACCGCCGACGTGCCCGAGCTGGAGCGCTTCGCCACCGCGCTGGGCTTCGTGTTCCAGAAGGTGCCCGGCAAGCATTACGCCGAGAACCCGAACGACTACAGCATGGACCACTCCGCCGCGATCGCGGTGCTCGACCCGCAGGGCCGCCAGGCCGGGCTGATCCGCCCGCCGTTCGATGCCGCCGCGATCGCCGGCGACCTGCAGGCCCTGACCAAGGCCACCGCCCCATGAGCCTGACCACCCGCCTGACCTACGTGCTGCCGCACCGGCTGCTGTCCTCGCTGGCGCGGCGCCTGGCCTATTCGTCGCGGCCCGGGCTCAAGCAGTGGCTGATCGACACGGTGGTGCGCCGCTTCGGCGTGGACCTGAGCGAGGCCGCGCAGCCGGATGCGACCGCTTACCCGACCTTCAATGCCTTCTTCACCCGCGCGCTGAAGCCGGGCGCGCGCGTCGCCGATCCCGATCCGCAGGCGCTGCTGATGCCGGCCGACGGCCGCATCAGCCAGCTCGGCCGGATCGAGGATGGGCGCATCTTCCAGGCCAAGGGGCAGTCGTTCACCGCCGCCGAACTGCTCGGCGACGACGCCGCCGCGGCCCCATTCGCCAATGGCCTGTATGCCACCGTGTACCTGTCGCCGCGCGACTACCACCGCGTGCACATGCCCTGGACCGGCACCCTGCGCGAAACCGTGCACGTGCCGGGGCGGCTGTTCAGCGTCGGCACCGACGCGGTGCGCACCGTGCCGCGCCTGTTCGCGCGCAACGAGCGCCTGGCCTGCCATTTCGACACCGACTTCGGCCCGATGGTCTCGGTGATGGTCGGCGCGCTGCTGGTGTCCGGCGTGGAAACGGTGTGGAGCGGCGTGGAGATCCCGCGCTACGCCGACCGCATCACCCGCAAGGACTGGCGCGGCAAGGGGATTACCCTGCAGCGGTTCGAGGAGATGGCGCGCTTCAACTACGGCTCCACGGTGATCGTGCTGCTGCCGCCCGGCGTGGCCGCGTTCGACCCGACGCTGAAGGCGGAATCGCCGGTGCGGCTGGGGCAGGCACTGGCGCGGCTGGTGCGCTGAGGTGCGCAGGCCGCGCTGCGGCCCTTTGTGTAGAGACACCCTTGTGGGAGGGACTTCAGCCCCGACGCGCTGGCGGTGAGAGAACCCGGGCTTGCAATGGGTAGATGAAAAGCCACACGCGCCAGCACTGCGGCCGCCGTACCCTCATCCGGCGCTACGCGCCACCTTCCCCCGAAAAGGGGCCATGGTCCCGAGGGGAGAAGGGATGGGGATCGCGCTTGGATCTCGCGGTCGACGTTCATGCCAGCGACCCGCGAGATGCAATGGCCCCACTGTGGGAGGGACTTCAGTCCCGACGCATGGAAGGTGACAGACCACCAACCCGCAATGGATGACCGAAAAGCCGCACACACAACACCGCGGCAGCCGCACCCTCATCCGGCGCTTACGCGCCACCTTCCCCCGAAAAGGGGGCCATGGTCCCAGGGGAGAAGGGATGGGCCGCGCTCGGGTCTCGCGGCCGGAGCTTCAGCTAGCGACCCGCGAGATACAACGGCACACACTGTGGGAGGGAATTCAGTCCCGACGCATGGACGGTGACAGACGGTCCGTCCGCGATGGATGACCGAAAAGCCACGCGCCCAACACTGCGGCAGCCGCACCCTCATCCGGCGCTGCGCGCCACCTTCCCCCGAAAAGGGGGCCATGGTCCCGGAGGGAGAAGGGAGCGACAGCGCCCTACTTCTCGCAGCCCACCAGCTTCAGCGACTGCCCCGGCTTCAGCGCATAACCCGGCGCACGCAAGCCATTCGCCTTGGCCAGCTCCTTCAGGTCGCAGTCGTGGCGGTCGGAAATCCGGCCCAGGGTGTCGCCCTTGGCCACGCGGTAGTTGCGCACCTGCTTCTGCTTGGGCTTGGCCGGCGCGGGACGGCCGGTGGCCACCGTGGTCGGCACGCCGGCGACCGGGCTGACGTCGCCCACCGCGACATTGCCGGTAAGGTCGGCGGCCGGCGCCGGGCTGCCGCTGCGCACGGCGGAGGTGACGTCGGCGGTGATCAGCGCGCGCGCCAGGTCGGCGCGTGGGCCGCTGACGCAGTAGCGGTTGTACAGGCCGACGATCTTGGTGGTGGCGTTGATGGTCACCCCGGCCGGGATCCAGCCGTCCGGCTCGTAGCGCGGGTTGAGGTTGCGCAGCGCGCGCATGTAGCCGTCCCGGGTACCGTCGCTGCCCAGGCAGATGGTCAGTTCGTAGATGGTGGTGGACTTGGCCAGGCGCAGCGTGGCCGGCTGCGCATTGATCTTGGGGAAGGCCACGCCGTACTGCTGCGGGTGCAGGAAGATCCACGCCGCGGCGATCACCATCGGCACGTAGTCCTTGGTCTCGGCCGGGAACTGGTTGTACACCGACGCGTCCCAGAAACTGCGGCCGGGCATCTGGTTGAACACGCGCGCGGCGCGGCCTTCGCCGCCGTTGTAGCCGGCCAGCGCCAGTTCGACGCTGCGATTGAGTTCGGCCATGCGCTCGTTGATGTAGACCGCGCTGGCCTCGGCGGCGCTGCGCGCGTCGTAGCGGGTGTCGAAGCCGGTACCGTCCGGGCCAAGGCCGAAGCGGCGCCCGGTGGCCGGCATGAACTGCATCAGCCCGGCGGCGCCCACCCGCGAATTGGCGTGCACGCGGCCGTTGGATTCCTTGGCGATGATGCCGAACAGCAGCGCTTCCGGCAGGCCGCGCTTCTCCCATTCCGGCCACATGACCGCGCGCAGGTTCTGGTAGTTCTCGTAGCTGCTCATCAGTGCCGGCCGCATGTCGGTGAGCCAGCGGCGGATGCCGGCCTGCACCGCCGGGTTGTACTCCACCATCGAATCGAAGGCGTGGCGCTTGTCGTTGAGCAGGCGCGCCGCACGCGCGGCTTCCGGCACATCGGCGGCGAGCGGACTGATGTGGTCGGGGTCGGCCTGCAGCGGCGCCGAGTCGTCGGCGGCGGCATCGGTGTCGCTGGCCTGGCCCTGCGCGTCGGCCTTGGCTTTCAGCAGGCGCTTGTACGCCCCCAGATAGGTGCCCACCTCGCAGCCGCGCTGCTTGATGCAGGCCTGGATCACGTCCTCGATGTCCTCCAGCGCGGCGTCGCTTTCCTGGGTGCCCTTGGGGTCGCTGTTGCCGACCAGCACCAGGGCGTCGTTGTAGCGCTTCTCGGCGGCGGCCAGGCGCTGGTCGAGGACGGCGATGGCGGCCTGGTCGCGGGCGGACACGCGGGCTTGGGCGGCAGGAGCGGTGCAGGTCAGCGCCACGGCAGCCGCGACGGGCCACGCGTGGGTGAAGCGGAACGGAAGGGGCATGGTGGGACGCGGCGACGGAAAGGCCGCAGGGTAGCCCCCGCCGTCGCATCGCGGCAAGGTCGCGGCGGCCAGGGTCCGGCCCGCGGCGGGGCCAGGGTTCATCGCTGGCGGCCATCCCGCACCGCAACACAACTACCGCGCGCTGGCTCCCGCGCCACCGATGTCGTCCGCCACGCGGTGCCGCACCCGCGAACGACCACACCTCGCAAAGACCGCGGCTGGCCGGGAGTACCGGCAGTTGCAAGCCGGCGCAGCGCGCCCGCGGTGGCTCGCACGCGTTCGGCCACGCCGCGTACGTTCTAGAATCCGGGCATCTCATTGCGGACCCCGATATGGACCCGATCCTGCTAGGCAAAGGCGTGACCGACGACATCGCAGTGCTGCTGCAACCGCGCCTGGGCAACCGCCACGGCCTGGTCGCCGGCGCCACCGGCACCGGCAAGACCGTGACCCTGATGACGCTGGCCGAAGGCTTTTCGCGCATCGGCGTGCCGGTGTTCCTGGCCGACGTGAAGGGCGACGTGGCCGGTCTGGCGATGCCCGGCGACGGCAGCGAGAAGGTGCTGCAGCGCGCCAGGGAGATCGGCGTGGCCGACTACGCCCCTGCGGCCAATCCGGTGCTGTTCTGGGATCTGTACGGCAAGCTCGGCCATCCGGTGCGCACCACCGTCAGCGAGATGGGCCCCACCCTGCTGGCGCGCGTGCTGGAACTCAACGACACCCAGGCCGGCGTGCTCGACATCGTGTTCAAGCTGGCCGACGACCGCGGCCTGCTGCTGCTCGACCTGGACGACCTGCGCGCGCTGCTGGCGCTGGTGGTGGAAGAGCGCAAGGACATCTCCACCGAGTACGGTCTGGTCAGCGCGCAGTCGGTGGCGGCGATCCAGCGTGCGCTGCTGCGCCTGGCCCAGGACGGCGGCGAAGGCTTCTTCGGCGAACCGGCGCTGGACCTGGCCGAGCTGATGCGGGTCGACCACGACGGTCGCGGCGTGATCGGGATCCTCGCCGCCGCGCAACTGGTGCTCAAGCCGCGCCTGTACTCGACCTTCCTGCTGTGGCTGCTGTCGGAACTGTTCGAGCGGCTGCCGGAAGTGGGCGACCTGGACAAGCCGAAACTGGTGTTCGTGTTCGACGAGGCGCACCTGCTGTTCGACGATGCGCCGCCGGCGCTGGTGCAGCGCATCGAGCAGGTGGTGCGGCTGATCCGCTCCAAGGGCGTGGGCGTGTACTTCTGCTCGCAGTTCCCGGACGACGTGCCCGACAGCATCCTCGGCCAGCTCGGCAACCGCGTGCAGCACGCGCTGCGCGCCTACACGCCGCGCGACCAGAAGGCGGTGCGTACCGCCGCCGAAACCTTCGTGGCCAATCCCAAGCTGGACGTGGCCAAGGCCATCTCCCAGCTCGGCACCGGCGAGGCGCTGGTGTCCACGCTGCAGGACAAGGGCGTGCCGGCACCGGTGCAGCAGACCCTGATCGCCCCGCCGCGCTGCCGCATGGGCGCGATCACCGACGCCGAGCGCGCGCAGGTGCGCGCCGGCAGCCCGGTCGGCGGCCGCTACGACACGCCGGTCAATCGCGAATCGGCGGCGGAACTGCTGGCGCGCCGGGTCGAGCAGAGCGCCGACCACAGCGCCGCGCCGCCGGCACGCACCCGCGAACAGGACGAAGCGCAGGACAGCGGCTTCGGCCAGGCGGTCAAGGACGCGGTGTTCGGCACCAAGCGCCGCCAGGGCATGCTCGAGGCGATGGCCAAGCAGACCTCGCGCACCATCGGCAACCGCATCGGCCAGCAGATCGTGCGCGGCATCTTCGGCAGTATCTTCGGCGGCAAGCGCTGAGCGAGGCCGACGCCAAAGGAAGCTCCAGCATGGACAGGAACGCGATGAGCGCCTTTCAATGATGTCGCGGCAAGACAAGCCGACAACGCTCCAGGGAAGCTGCCACTGCGGCTGCCTGACCGTCGCGTTCTCGACGGATCAACCGGCCGAGGACATCCGTCCGCGCGCCTGCGACTGCAGCTTCTGCCAGAAGCATGGTGCGGCCTACGTTTCCGATCCCGCCGGCACGCTGCGACTGACGGCCACGCATGCCGAGGCCGTGCATCGTTATCGCCAGGGTGCGGAGGCCGCGCAATTCCAGCTGTGCCGCCAGTGCGGGGTGCTGGTCGCGGTCACGTTCGAGCATCAGGGGCGGCTTTACGGTGCCGTCAATGCCGGCTGTCTGAACAAGACGCCGGCGTTGGGGGCCGCAGCACCGGTGTCCCCACAATGGCTGGACGCCGAGGCAAAAATGGCCCGATGGCGGCAGGCGTGGGTGCCGGACGTGCAATGGGTCATCGCTGACACCTGAGCATGCCTGCCGCACACCGTCGTCACCAGCGATCGACAGGCGCAGCGTTCAGAACGCTGGATGCGCTGTTAGGCGCGGCCTTCGATCCTGGCGATGCCACCCGCAGAGACAAGAACCGATAAAGCGACGCTAGGCCAGCAAACCGTGCAGCTTGGCGTACTGCAGCAGCATGATGGTCTTGGCGTCGGCGATCTCGCCGGTGTCGATCATCGCCAGCGCCGCATCGAGCGCCAGCTCCAGCACTTCGATCTCTTCGCCCTCTGCGGCCACGCCACCGCCGGCACCGACCTTGTCGCGATCGACATACTCGCCCACGAAGAAGTACAGCCGCTCGGTCACCGAGCCGGGGCTCATGAACGCCTCGAACACCTTGCGCACGTTCTCGATCCGGTAGCCGGTCTCCTCTTCGGTCTCCTTGCGGATGCAGGTCTCCGGATCGTGGCGATCAAGCAGGCCGGCGCAGGCCTCGATCAGCATGCCGTCGGGGTTGCCGTTGAGCAGGGTCGGCAGACGGAACTGGCGGGTCAGCATCACCGTGCGCTTGGCGCGGCTGTACAGCAGGATGGTCGCGCCGTTGCCGCGGTCGTAGGCCTCGCGCGTGAGCGCCTGCCAGCTGCCGTCGTGGCGCTGGAAATCGAAGCTGACCTTGCGCAGCACGTACCAGTTGTCCGACAGCACTTCGATGTTGGTGACGCGCACGCGCGGGTTGCCGGAAACGAACGAAGGGTCCAAGCGAAACTCCAAGGGACAAGGGACACGGCAGGCCGCAGGCGCGGCACCCGCCACACCTCTGCCGCCGTTCGACCGGGCAGTGTAGCCAGCACGCACCCCTGCGCGCCGGCACGGGGTGCGCTTTGCGCAACCGACCACACTCCCTCGGTGCCGCCGTCCGCATTGCGCTGCCGCCCCCCAGCCAGGCGCCCGATTGCGTGCGCCGCAGCCGACCCGCACAATCGTCACACTTCGTAGACAGGGGGCGTCATGGAAGACCGTCGTCGCGCGGGCGCGAGCCGCGTACACCGCAGCACACCCGAACCGTTCTGGGCGCGCACCCGCGCCATCGCGCTGTATCCGCTGCGCGGCGGCGCGCTGTACGCGCTGATCGCGCTGACCCTGTGCAGCCTGCTGGGCATGCTGCCCGGCATCGGCTGGATCCTGGGCATCGTCACCACCCTGGCCATCTACAAGTACGCCTTCGAGATCCTGCGGCACACCGCCGATGGCTACCTGGACGCGCCGGAACGTGGCTTCGACATCGGCGACGGCGTGGTGCTGCGGCTGCTGGCGATGATGATCCTGCTCGGCGTGGCGGTGTTCGCCGCGCTGCTGCTGACCGGGCCGGTCGGCGGCCTGCTGATGCTGCTGGCGGTGGTGCTGCTGCAGCCGGGCATCCTGATTTCCCTGGCGATGGACGGCAGCCTGCGCCGCGCGCTGAACCCGGCGGTGTCGATCGGCCTGGCGCTGCGCATCGGCTGGCCGTACCTGGCCGCGTTCGGCCTGCTGTTCGTGATCCAGGCGAGCGCGCTGGGTGCCGCCGCCTGGCTGCAGCGCGTCCTGCCGCCACTGGTCGCCGACCTGGCGGTCACCGTGGTGACGATCTGGGGCCTGTTCGCCGCCTTCCACCTGATGGGCTATCTGGTCTACCAGTATCACGCCGTGCTGGGCTACGAACCTGCCGCCGACGCCGCGAGCGGCTTCACCCGCCACGACCCGGACCAGCGCGTACTCGACGAGGCCGAACAGCTGGTACGCGACGGCCATACCGACGACGCGCTGCAGGTGCTGCGCAGCGAAGTGCGCACCCGCGCGGTGAGCCTGGGCGTGCACGAGCTGTACCAGCGTCTGCTGCGCGGCAGTGCGCGCCAGGACGAACGCCGCGAGCACACCCGCCAGTACATCCACCGGCTGCTGCAGGAGAAGCAGGAACGGCGGGCACTGGCCCTGCAGCGCGAGGCGCTGGATGCCGATCCCGACTTCGTGCCGCTGCTGCCGGAACAGGCCACGCTGCTGGCCGAACGCGCGCAGCTGGCCGGCCAGTTCCGGCTCGCCGCCGACGGCCTGCAGGCCGCGCTGCATGCCTGGCCGAAGGCACCGGAACACAGCACCTGGTCGCTGCAGGCCGCCCTGCTGCTGGCCGAACGCTTCGGCGAGGACGCGCAGGCGCGCGGCCTGCTGGAACACGCGCTGAGCCGCTGCGACGACGAGGTGCAGCGCGGCAAGCTGCAGGCGGCGTTGCGCGCGGTGACGATCGCGCCGGTCTAGCGCGCGTCGCGCACGGTGCGGGGCGCACCAACATGCCCCGCTTCGGTACCGGGCCGCGCCCTCACGCATTGGCGAGCAGGAACCGCGCCTTGTCCGCCTGCGGCAGATCCGGATACCGCGCGACCAGCGCCTCCAGCACGCGCCGCCACTCCGTTGTAGCCTGGCGTTCGCCGTGGCCCAGCGCCAGCCGGAACCAGGCCTGCGCCTGCTGCTCGCGTGGCGAGACCGCATCCTGCGCCAGCAGCGTCTCGGCCTCGACCAGCATTCCCAGCGCCATCCAACGCACGAACAACGCCGCACGCATCGGTGCATCCAGATCGCCGGCCGCGTGCAGCACTCCCGCCTGCTGCCGCGCTTCCTGGGCTGATGCCGCCGACAGGCGCAACAGCTCCAGCGCCCGTGCCCGCGCTGTCGCGGCCTGGCCGGCATTGGCGGCCAGGCGGTAGCGCGCCAGTGCCACATCGAAGCGCTGCGGCGCCTCCGCCGCCAACGCGTCCAGCAATGCGCCGGCCTGGACGTGCTCCATCCGCCCCAGATGCGCCTGCGCGCGGTCCCAGCGGTCGTCGGCCGGTGGCCCGTCCTCATCGCGCAGGAACGCCTCGCGCGTCTGCCCGGTCGCCACCAGCACCGCACCGAGCAGCGCGCCGACCACCAACCCACCGGCATGTGCGTCGAAGCCGATGCCGGCATCGCCGTTGAACAGCAGGTTGTACAGCTCCCAGCCCAGCCACAGCGGCAACAGCACGATGGCCGGCGCACGCACGTAGTCGAACAGCACCGCCACCCAATAGAAGAAGCGCACCGGACGCCGGCCCCACACCACGCAGAACGCGCCCATCAGCGCGGCGATGGCCCCGGACGCGCCGAGACCGGCCCCGGCCTCGCCCCAACGCCAGCACAGGCTGGCCGCGCTGGCGCCGAACGCACCGAGCAGGTACACCGCCAGGAACCGCCAGCCGCCGATCGCGCCTTCCAGCAGCGTGCCCAGCGCCAGCAGGAACAGCATGTTGCCGAGCAGGTGCATGGCGTCGGCGTGGAGGAACGCCGCGCTGAGCATGCGCGCCGGTGCCCATTCCGAGCTGCGCTGCACATGGCGCAGGGTGAACACGCGCTGCAGCAGCGCGTCGTAATGCGCGCGCAGCGGCGTCCACGCCTGCTGTGCATCGGCATCGGCATCGGCGAAGGCGCTGCCGTCGCGCATGGCCTGCACGAAGCGCACGTCGTGCACGGTGGCGGCGCCGACGAAGGCCGGCCGCTCCGCCGCCGGCACCTGCTGCAGTTGCGCCAACGCATCGCGCTGACCGCTGCGTTCCAGATGGCGCGCGTAGGCCGGCGCTTCCAGCGCACCGAGACCGGAGTCCAGGTAGTAGCGCTGCGCCTGCCGCAGCGGCGCCGCGTCGTGGCGCTGCCAGCCCGCGTACACCGCGATGTTGAGCAGGATCAGCAGCAGCGTGACCACCGGAAAATTGTCCCGCGACAGCGGCTTGTGCAGCGGCAGGATCAACATCGAAGAACGTCCATGTGCGGGGCGGCGCCAGCTTCGGCCATCGCCTGCGGGTGCGCAAGCCGCAGGCACGCGCTAGCATCGCCACCCCGTTCCACCGCAGTCGCACCGATGAGCCGCTGGCGTCCCCCTGCCGAAAAAAGCACCGCCCTGATCACCCCGGAAGGCCATGCCCGGCTCAAGGCCGAGCTGGAGGAACTGTGGCGGGTGCGCCGGCCCGAGGTGGTCAAGGCGCTGGCCGCGGCCGCGGCCGAGGGCGATCGCTCGGAGAACGCCGAGTACACCTACCGCAAGAAGCAACTGGGCGAGATCGACCGCCGCGTGCGCTACCTGAGCAAGCGCCTGGAAGCGCTGCGCGTGGTCGCCGAGGCGCCGTCCGACCCGCAGGCGGTGTTCTTCGGCGCGCACATCGAACTGGAGGATGCCGACAGCGGCGAACTGCGCCGCTACCGCATCGTCGGCCCGGACGAGACCGACGCGGCGCGCGGCTGGATCAGCATCGATTCGCCGCTGGCGCGTGCGCTGCTGAAGAAGCGCGTCGACGACGAAGTGGAAGCACAGCTGCCCGGCGGCCGCCACAGCTTCGTGGTGGTGGCGGTGGACTACGCCGCGCCGTGAGCGCGCGGCGCCGTGGCGCCACGCATGCCGCCGCCTGCAGCGTCAGAGCACCCGCAGATCCAGCGGCGTTGCCGACGACGCCTGCGCCGGCAGGGCATCGCCGAACAAGTCGTGCTCGTCGCTGTCGGTGATCTCCACCTGCACCAGATCGCCCGGCTTCAGCCCAAGCTCGCCGCCGTTCTGGATATGCACCAGGCCATCGATCTCCGGCGCATCGGCCTTGGAGCGCGCCACCGCGATGCCGTCCTCCAGCAGGTCGACCAGGCACTCCTGCACCGTGCCGATCTTGGCTTCCAGGCGCGCGGCGGAAATCGCCGCCTGCCGCTCCATGAAGCGCGCCAGCCGCTCCTGCTTGAGTTCCTCCGGCACCGGATCCGGCAGCGCATTGGCGCTGGCTCCTTCCACCGGCGAATAGGCGAAGGCACCGACGCGGTCGAGCTGCGCTTCGTCCAGGAACTCCAGCAACTGCTCGAACTCGGCGTCGGTCTCGCCGGGGAAGCCGACGATGAAGGTCGAACGCAGGGTGATTTCCGGACACAGCGCACGCCAGCGCTGCACGCGCTCCAGGGTGCGCTCCACCGCGCCCGGCCGCTTCATCAACTTGAGGATGCGCGGGCTGGCGTGCTGGAACGGGATGTCCAGGTACGGCAGCAACTTGCCCTCGGCCATCAGCGGGATCACGTCGTCCACGTGCGGATACGGATATACGTAGTGCAGGCGCGCCCACGCGCCCAGTTCCGACAGACCCTCGCACAGCGCCTTCATCCGCGTCTGGTAGGCGCGGCCACGCCACTCGCGCTCGGCATACTTCAGGTCCACGCCATAGGCCGAGGTGTCCTGCGACACCACCAGCAACTCGCGCACCCCACCCTTGACCAGGCGTTCGGCCTCGCGCAGCACCTCGTCGACCGGGCGCGACACCAGGTCGCCGCGCATCGACGGAATGATGCAGAAGCTGCAGCGGTGATTGCAGCCTTCGGAGATCTTCAGATAGGCGTAGTGGCGCGGGGTCAGCTTGACGCCGATGTCGTCCTCGGCGCCCCGCGCGCGCGGCAGCAGGTCCACGAACGGGTCGTGGCGCGGCGGCAGCGCCGCATGCACCGCTTCCATCACGCTCTGGTAGTCCTGCGGGCCGGACACCGCCAGGACGTCCGGATAGGCCGCGCGGATCTGCTCCGAGCGCTTGCCCAGGCAGCCGGTGACGATGACCTTGCCGTTCTCGGCCATGGCCTCGCCGATCGCCTCCATCGACTCGGCCACCGCCGAATCGATGAAACCGCAAGTGTTGACCACCACCACGTCGGCGGCGTCGTAGCTGGGCACGATCGCATAGCCCTCCACGCGCAGCTGGGTGAGGATGCGTTCTGAATCGACAAGGGCCTTCGGGCAGCCGAGGCTGACGAAGCCGACTTTGGGGGTCGCGAGAGACATTGGGGCCGGGGTCCGGGGGCCTGGGAGAAAAACAGCGCGCAAAGTATACCGGGCCGTGGCCGCCGACGCGGCCCGGCCGGTGTGCGCCCGCTCACCCCGGCTTAGCCTGGGCCATGGATAATCCGCCGCTTCCCCCACGCCACAGGAATGCCGCCATGGGCCACTGGACCACCCTCGACACCGCTCACGGCCAGGTCTCCGCCTGGCATGCCCTGCCCGAGGGCACGCCGCGCGGCGGCCTGGTCGTCATCCAGGAGATCTTCGGGGTGACCGACTACATCCGCGAGGTCGCCGACCGCTACGCGGCGCACGGCTACGAGGTGCTGGCGCCGGCACTGTTCGATCCGGTCGAGAAGGATGCGCAGCTGGCCTACGACCAGGACGGCGTGCGCAAGGGCCTGGAACTGGTCGGTGCGCTCGGCTTCGACCGCGCGCTGGACATCGTGCAGGCGGCCGCGCAGGCGCTGGCGCCGGCCGGCAAGGTCGGCACCCTGGGCTACTGCTGGGGCGGCAGCGTCGCGCTGCTGTCGGCGCTGCGCCTGGGCCTGCCCTCGGTGAGCTACTACGGCGGCCGCAACACCCAGTTCCTCGACGAAACGCCGAAGGCGCCGGTGCTGTTCCACTTCGGCGCGCAGGACGGCAGCATCCCGGCCGAGTCGATCCAGCAGCACCGCGAAAAGCTGCCGCAGATGCAGACCTTCGTGTACCCGGCCGGCCACGGCTTCGACCGCCACGTGGACCCGAACCACTACGACGCCGACAGTGCCGAGCTCGCCCGCGAACGCAGCCTGGCGTTCCTCGCCGAGCACCTGGGCTGAGCCGCGGCGTGGCCGACTTCGTCCTCGACCCGCGGCTGCAGGCCGACAGCGCGTTCGTCGCCGACGGGCCGCTGTCGCAGGTGCGGCTGATGGACGACGCGCGCTTCCCGTGGCTGCTGCTGGTGCCGCGGGTGGCCGAGGCCAGCGAATGGATCGACCTGGACGGTGGCCAGCAGCGTCTGCTGCTGGCCGAGATCAACCAGCTCTCGCAACTCCTGCGGCACGAACCGGGCGTGCACAAGCTCAACATCGGCGCGCTGGGCAACGTGGTGCGGCAACTGCACGTGCACGTGCTGGGGCGGCACCCGGACGATGCGGCGTGGCCCGGCCCGGTGTGGGGCAGCGGCGCGGCGCAGCGGCTGCCGCCCGAGGAACTGCAGGCGCGTGTTGCGGCGTGGCGCCAGCGGCTACGATAGGCGCCCTTTTTGCGGAAGCCGCGCCTCCATGAAATCCAATGTGATCGCCGCCATCGTGCTGATCGTGATCGGCCTGGTGTTCCTGGCCAACAACCTGGGCTGGACCAACCTGAGCCTGGGCCGGCTGATCGCCACCTGGTGGCCGGCGATCCTGGTCGCGGTCGGCGTCGGCATGCTGTTCGGCCGCGGCAAGTAGGTGCAGCCGGGATTGGGGATTTGGGAGTGGGGATTCGCCTGGGCGATCCCCACCCCGCTACTGCGTCGCGGCCGCTGACTCAGCGGCGGACGTTGACCACGCGGGTGCCGGCGATCAGGTCGTGCAGGCAGCGCTTGTCCTGGCGGAAGATGAACAGCGCGTCCACCAGGGCGTAGATGCCGCCCACGATCGGCAACAGCGAGATCGCCTGGGTCGGCAGATAGCGCAGCGCGATCAGGCGCCAGAACGGCGGCTGCCCGCCGTCCAGGTCGGCGATGCGGATCCACAGCAGCTTCTTGCCCCAGGTCTGGCCACTCTTGGCCAGCGGGTAGCCCTGCACCAGCAGGAAGATCACCATGCCCAGCACGCCGTAGCCGAGCGTGGTCAGGAACGGCACCTGCACGCCGCTGCGCGCGGCCTCCATGACCTTGCCGAAGTAGCCGGTCAGCGCCGCCACCGGCAGGAACGTCGCCAGCGAGATCACGCCGTCGATCAGCGCCGCGCCGAGGCGCTCGCCGCGTCCGGCCAGGGTCTCACCGTCGGCGATGCCCGGCAGCGCGGGCGGCAACGCCGCGTCGGGGGCCTGGTAGGGATTGGGGTCGTTCATTGCGCGCTCCTTGTGCTGTCGGAAAGAAGGGGGTGGAGGATCAGGTCTTGGGCAGGGTCACGCCGGTCTGGCCCTGGTACTTGCCGCCGCGATCCCTGTAGCTGGTCTCGCAGACGTCGTCGGCATCGGACTGGAAGAACAACATCTGCGCCACGCCTTCGTTGGCGTAGATGCGCGCCGGCAACGGCGTGGTATTGCTGAACTCCAGGGTCACGTGGCCTTCCCACTCCGGCTCCAGCGGGGTCACGTTGACGATGATGCCGCAGCGCGCATAGGTGCTCTTGCCCAGGCATACCACCAGGGTGTCGCGCGGGATGCGGAAGAATTCCACCGTACGCGCCAGCGCGAAGCTGTTGGGCGGGATGATGCACTCGTCGGCCTCGATGTCGACGAAGCTCTTGGGGTCGAAGTGCTTGGGGTCGACGATGGTCGAGTTGATGTTGGTGAACACCTTGAACTCGCGCGAGCAGCGCACGTCGTAGCCGTAGCTGGAGGTGCCGTAGCTGACGATGCGCTGGCCGTCGACCTGCTTGACCTGGCCCGGCTCGTAGGGCGCGATCATGCCGTGCTGTTCGGACATGCGGCGGATCCAGCGGTCGCTCTTGATGCTCATGGGGGTTCCTGATGCCGGTGGCGGCGGCCGCAGCCTGCGCGCCGGGAGCGCGGCCGACCGATGGGGCCGGCCGCAATGACCGGCGATTCTAGCCGGTCGCGGGGCGTTCGCGGCAGGCGCCGCGCGCCGCTCAGCGCAACGCCGCGGAGATCGGGATGGCCGCGCGCGGGCGCTTGCGCAGTTCCTCGGTCAGGCGCTGCGCGGTGGCCAGGTAGGCCTGCGCCGCGGCCGAGTCCGGCGCGGCCGCCACCACCGGGGTGCCGGAATCGCCCTGCTCGCGGATCGCGATCGCCAGCGGCAGCGATCCCAGCAGCGGCACACCGTACTGCTGCGCCATGCGCTGGCCGCCGCCCTCGCCGAACAGGTGCTCGACATGGCCGCACTGGCTGCAGGTGTGCACCGCCATGTTCTCGACGATGCCCAGCACCGGCACCTCGACCTTCTCGAACATCTTCAGCGCCTTCTTCGCGTCCAGCGTGGCGATGTCCTGCGGGGTGGTGACGATCACCGCGCCGGCCACCGGGATCTTCTGCGCCAGGGTCAGCTGGATGTCGCCGGTGCCGGGCGGCAGGTCGATCAGCAGGTAGTCCAGGTCGTCCCACAGGGTATCGGCGAACAGTTGTGTGAGCGCCGAGGTCGCCATCGGACCGCGCCAGATCATCGGCGTGTCCTGGTCCACCAGCAGCCCGATCGACATCGCCTCGATGCCGAAGGCGCGCATCGGCTCGATGCTCTTGTCGTCCGGACTGTCCGGGCGTCCGCTCAGGCCGAGCATGGCCGGCACACTGGGGCCGTAGACGTCGGCATCCAGTACGCCGACGCGCGCGCCCTGGCGCTGCAGGGCCAGGGCCAGGTTCACGGCAGTGGTGGACTTGCCCACCCCGCCCTTGCCGGAGCCGACGGCGATGACGTTGCGGATGCGCGGGTGCGGAGCGAGCTTGGGCTGGACGGCGTGGGCGGGGAGACGCGGGCGATCGGTCATCGGAAAACTCAACAAGAAAGCGTCGGCGACGCAGGCCAGGCATGCGCGCGACGGAAAGGAAACCATGGACCGCACACGGCGCCGCGGGCAGCGGCAGCGGCGCGGGCCGCACAGACACATGACTATACAAGTGCACCGACGCACGGTCCCGCGCCGCGGGCGGCGCGAGCGCTGGCGGATTTTGCGCAAATGCCGCGTGGCACGGCCTGCGACCGACCTTTCAGCTCCGCCATCGCGCGCCTCGGCACCGGCCCGCGCAGACGCCGGGATCGCGGCGCGCCATGCCGATGCGGCGATCACCCGCACTTGCACGCCCCACGATGGCGAGTCGCGCTCACCGAAATGGTGCGTCGGCAGCCGGGCCGCGCTGCTGGCGGTATCGGGATCGCCCAGTCGTCACAGGCCTTCAGGGGCACGGCCCGCCACGCCCCACATCCGTTCAGCAACCTATACAACGAATGCCCCGCAATGGTGCAAAGCAACGCGAAATTTGTCTACGCCGGTGCCGCGGCCCGACGTTCGCCGACATTTCCCGCCTGATCACCGCAGTTTTTGTTGGTAGACGAAAAAAGTGACACCCATGTACAAACCGCGTTAAGTCCGTGTTACGTTTGGGTTGATTGCAGGATGCAATCCCACTTTCAAGGCACACGTCGCGGCACGAGGCCCCTCGCCTTATCGATTGATTTTCGGGGAAGAGAAAGATGACTGTCCGTCATACTCGTAGTTTCAAGCACAGCCACCTGAGTGCCGCGCTGGCCTCCGCCATGCTTGTCCCGGCCGCGTTCGCCGCCTTCGCGCAGGACGCCACGACCGACGACAAGACCGATAAAGCGACGAATCTCGACAAGATCACCGTCACCGGCTCGCTGATCCCGCAGACCGAGATCGAGACCGCCACCCCGGTCACCACGATCAACGCCGAAGAAATCAAGGCGCGCGGCTTCAGCACCGTCGCCGACGTGCTGCAGAAGAGCTCGTTCGCCACCGGCGGCGTGCAGGGCGGGCAGAGCTCGGGCACCTTCACCCAGGGCGCCAAGACGGTGAGCCTGTTCGGCCTGCCGCCGGGCTACGTGAAGTACCTGATCGACGGCCGTCCGATGTCGAACTACCCGGCGCTGTACAACGGCAGCGACACGTTCAACAACATCAGCGGCATTCCGATCGACCTGGTCGACCGCATCGAAATCCTGCCGGGCGGCCAGTCGTCGCTGTACGGCTCCGATGCGATCGCCGGCGTGATCAACGTCATCCTGAAGAAGAAGATGGACGGCGCGGTGTTCAGCATCCGCGGCGGCGGCTTCTCCGAGGGCGGCGGCAGCAACTTCCGCACCACCTTCGCCGACGGCTGGACCTCGGCCGACGGCCGCACCAGCGTGCTGGGCGGCGTGCAGTACGAAGAGAAGGATCCGATCTGGGCCTATCAGCGCAGCCAGACCAAGCAGTTCAACACGCAGGGCTACAACGCCCAGCTGCCGAGCCGCGACTTCCTGGTCTACAGCCCGTTCACCAGCTACAAGTTTCTCGACCCGAACAACTGCAACAACGTGTCCGGCCTGTTTGGCGGCACGGAAGGGCTGCAGCGGCGTCGGGGCTTCGGCGACGAGTACTACTGCGGCTCCAAGTACACCCCGGGCTACCGCACCCTGGACAGCGGCACCAAGTCGCTGCAGGCCTACCTGCACGGCACCCATGACCTGAACGACAACGTGCAGCTGTACGGCGACGTGCTCTACAGCCACGACGAGGTCAAGTTCAACGCCGGTTCCAACTACATCTGGTGGGGCACCGCTGCCGACTTCGGTTATTACTACGATCCCAAGGTGGGCGACCTGCTGAACCTGCAGCGCGCGTTCGCGCCGGAAGAAATGGGCATCAACGGCATCAAGGACACGATGAGCCGCAACAAGAGCGACTCGGTGCGCGTGACCTTCGGCGCCCAGGGTCAGCTCGGCCAGTCGAGCTGGGACTACGATGCCGGCGTCACCTACACCCAGTACAAGCTGGAAGAGCGCCAGCTGGTCCGCTACAAGAACGCGATCGACCAGTTCTTCGTGAACCGCGTGCTGGGCCCGCAGCTCGGCCTGGACCCGAACTACGGCGCTTACCCGGTGTATTCGCCGAACTACGCGGCGTTCTACTCGCCGATCAGCCAGGCGGACTTCGCCAGCTTCACCGGCCAGGCCACCAACAAGAGCAAGACCTCCGACGGCATGATTCGCGTGCAGGCCACCAACGGCAAGCTGTTCAGCCTGCCCGGCGGCGACGCGGGCCTGGCCGTGGTCGGCGAGTACGGCAAGCAGAAGTGGGACTACGCGCCGGATCCGGTGATCCTCAACGGCGAAGTCTGGGGCCTGACCTCGGTGGCCGGCGGCGGCCAGCGCGACCGCTACGCGCTGACCTCGGAACTGCGCATGCCGGTGTTCGACCCGTTGACCATCACCCTGGCCGGCCGTTACGACGCGTTCAAGGCCAGTGGCCGCACCATCGACAAGCCGACCTACAGCATCTCGCTGGAGTATCGTCCGTTCGAAACCCTGCTGCTGCGCGGCAAGTACGGCACCGCGTTCCGCGCGCCGACCCTGTCCGACCTGTACCAGGGCCAGAGCGGCTACTACAACAGCGTCGTCGACTACTACCAGTGCGCGCGCCGCGGCTACCTGCCGGGCAACACCGACAACTGCCCGGCGGCCTACTCCAGCCGTCAGTTCCGCGGGACGCAGTCGGGCAACCTGGACCTGAAGCCGATCAACGCCGATGTGTGGAGCGCGGGCTTCGTGTGGTCGCCGGTGGACCGCATGGCGCTGACCGTCGACTACCTCAACTGGGACATCAGCGATGAGGTCACCCAGCAGAGCGCCGACGGCCTGAGCCTGCAGGACTACCGCTGCCGCGCCGGCATCGACGATGCCGCCTCGGCACTGTGCCAGGCCACGTTCTCCCAGGTCACCCGCAACGCGGCCGGCCAGATCACCAACATCTACACGCCGAAGATCAACGTCTCCAACCAGAAGCTGGAAGCGGTCACCGCCTCGTTCCGCTATGGCTACGACTTCGGTCGCTGGGGCGACCTGAGCACCATCGCCAGCTACAGCGAGAACCTGCGCCACAAGTACGTGCGCTACACGGGCGATACGCCGGTGGATCTGCTGAACGATCCGTACTGGAGCACCGACCCGAAGCGCAAGGCCGACGCGTCGCTGACCTGGGACATCGGCAAGTTCTCGACCACCTGGTACGCGAGCTGGTTCGACAAGACCCCGAACTACGCGGCGACCGTCGCACCGGCCGGCTATGCCTCCCCGCGCGCCGGCAAGCTGCCGTCGCACATCACCCACAACGCCAGCGTCACCTACAAGGCGTTCGAGGGCATGGAGCTGTCGCTGATGATGACCAACGTGTTCAACAAGATGCCGCCGCTGGACAAGTCGTACCCGGGCAGCGCGCAGTGGGCGTACAACGATTACAACTTCGATGTGTACGGCCGTGCGTACTACCTGGAAATGCGTTACTCGTTCGGCAAGTAAGCCGACACGCATGTCTCACAGAGCCCACCCGCAAGGGTGGGCTTTTTTTTGCCTCGCATGCGCGGCCTACCCGGTCATTCCATCCATTGCAGGCGTCTGCCCGCGCGGCACGTCGGCGAGATTGGTCAAGCACACATGATTTGCGCACGACAGCGTTCCGGCGCCGTGGCCGTTGGCGCCGTCAGCCCATGCTGTAATCGCGCCCAGCGCATCCGTCGCCGCCGAGACGCCCCCTCCTCGTCGTCGTATCCGATGCCGCAATGCATCCAGTGGAGATACCCGACATGCCGCGTCGCGACTTCGATCCCGCCACCTTCGCCGCGGATGGGCGGCCGGCAACCCAGGCACGGCTGTTCGATGCGGACACGCCGCCGCCGTGGCACGGCGTCGTCGCCGGCGCAGCCCTGGGTGGTGCGGTCACCGTCCTGACCTACGGCACCGATGCGATCGGCGACGGCCCGCCGCGCCACGTCCATCCGTACGACGAAACCTTCGTGGTCCTGGTCGGACGCGCGCGGTTCTTCGTCGGCGACAGCGCGCTCGAGGCGGCGGCCGGAGACGTGGTCTTCGGTCCCGCCGGCGTGCCGCACCGGTTCGAGAACCTGGGTCCTGGCCGTCTGCAGACGCTGGACATCCATCATTCGCCGACCTGGATCCAGACCGATCTGGACTAGGCGAGGCCAGCCACGCGCAGTGCGGCAATGCCGCGGCACACAGGAGCGCCACGGAAGAAGCGCGCAGCGCTCACCGTTCCGTACTACGCCTGCGCCACGCGCCAGCGTGCGCGCCGGATACCACAGCGACCGATCACGGAGCGGTAGAGACGGGCCGCGCGGGCGGCCCAGTGGTTACGGATAGAACGCCGACAACAGCACCTTCAGTTCCTGCAAATCCTCGCCGTAGCGCTGCCAGCGCCCCATGTAGGAACGCGTCATCGACGTGCGCACCTGCACCACGCTGGCGGTCGCCACCGGCGCCTGGTTCTGCTCGAAGCGCAGGCAGGCGTCGTCCCACGGCAGGCCGCAGAACTCCAGCAGGCGGCGCGTGGTCGGCTCCTGTGCGGTCACCAGGTCCTCGTAGTCGACCTGCAGGATGCGCTGCGGCAGCACCGCGCTCCAGTGCGCCATCAGCCGGTCGAACATCAGGAAGTAGCGGCCGACGTCCATCAGGTCGAAGGAATAGTCGTAGTACGGCGAGGACAGCGCGAACAACTGGCGGAAGTTGCTCAGGCAGGTATCCATCGGGTCGCGCCGCAGGCACACGATCTTCGCCTTCGGCAAGGCGCGCGCGATGTGGCCGGCGTAGAGGAAGTTGTGCGGCAGCTTGTCCACGAAGCGCGGCTTCAGCGCGGTGCCGGGGCGCGTGGACTCGACATAGCCGCGGCCGAGCGCGCGCCAGTCCAGCCCCTGCACCTGGCTCAGCGTGGTTTCGTCGAGGATCTCCGGCGACGGCGTGCCGGTCAGGCGCTTGAGCACCACCGAGAAGTTCTGCAGTTCGCCCGCCGAGTGCACCTGCGGATGGCTGGACAGGATCCGGTCCACCAGGGTGGTGCCGCTGCGCGGCATGCCGATCACGAAGATCGGCTCCTCGCTCTCGAAGCCCGCCACCGGCGCATCATCGGCGCGGAAGCTCCGATGCAGGGCCTCGAACAGGCGCGCATCGCGCTCGGAGGTGTAGCCGCGCGCACGCTTGTGCACCGACTTCCCCTGCACATAACCGCGGAACGCCGCGCGGTAGTCGCCGAGGTCTTCGTGCTCCTTGGCCAGCGCCAGGTTCAGGTGCAGCACCGCGTCCGGGTCGTCGCCGGCCGACGCCAGCGCGGCCTCGAGCAACGCCAGGTTGTTCTCCTCCGGCGTCCACTTGCGCAGTTGCGACAGCGACAGATACACCTTCCAGTAGCGCGGCTCCAGCGCCAGGCAGGCGCGGTATTCGGCCTCGGCCTCCTGCAGCCTGCCGGAGAACAGCAGCGAGGTGCCCAGGTTGTAGCGGAAGCTGGCCTGCTGCGGCGCCGCCTGCACCGCACGCGTGAACGCCTGCAACGACGCGGCGTGTTCGTTGACCTGGGTGTAGACCACGCCCAGCGTGTCCAGGGTATGCGCATCGGTGGGCTGCAGCGCCATCGCATGATCGGCGAAGCGGTGCGCATCCTGCAGGAACCGACCCATCGCCAGCACCCGCGCCAGTTGCGCCGCGTAGTCGGCGCGTTCGGGATTGAGGGTCGCGGCCTGGTGCAGATGCACCGCGGCGACCTGCATCTGCTGCAACTCCAGCGCCGCCACACCGGCGACGAAATGCACGCCCGGATGCTGCGGCAAGGCCTGCAGCAGATGCTGTGCGATCCGAAGCGCGTGCGGCCAGTCGCTGCGGTTGAGCGCGGCGATGGCCTGGTTGTAGAGCTGAACCTGTTCGCTCATGGATGCGCCCGATCTCCCCTGGAAGGCTGGCCGCGGCGGCACGCAGGCGGGCGCGGCGGTCTCAGATTATGACCGCAGCGCAGCATTCGCGCGCATGCGCGGTGTCTGCCGCCGGCCGCCGCCGCACACCCCGGCCGCAGGGCGAGCGCGGAGCGAAACGGGCTCGCCCTGGTGGAAATGACGCAGCGACAAGGGCTTGCATCACGTGGCGTCCAGGTGCGCCTGCCGCCGCGACCGCCTCTACAGCAAGCCCACTTCAAAAACATGTCATGTAACGCAAATTTTTCGTTACTTTTCCGATTTGTTCATGCTACGGTCAAGAAACGTGAAATGGACCTCACGCTCTCTACACGTACCTGTCCAGGAAGGGACCTGGGTACTGCACATGCATCTAGGGGAAATTTGTCAATGTCAGTCAAAGCACCGACTCCCAAGCGGAGTCTTCTGGTCGTTGCTGTGTCCGCCATTCTGGCCCTGCCCGCCGCGTCGGCGCTGGCGCAAAGCCAGCCCGCGAGCGAGGAATCGGAGACGGAACAACTGACCGAGACCACCGGCGCCAAGGCGCGCACCCTCGAGAAGGTGACGGTGACCGGTTCGCGCATCCAGCGCACCGAGGTCTAGGGCCCCTCGCCCGTCACCATCATCTCCGCCACCCAGATCTAGCGCGAAGGCTTCAACACCGTCTTCGACGCGCTGAGCACGCTCACCCAGGCCTCCGGCTCCACCCAGAACGAGCTGTTCCAGGGCGGCTTCACCCCCAACGCCAGCGTGATCAACCTGCGCGGTCTCGGCCCCGGCCGTACTCTGTTGTTGATCAACGGCCGCCGCGCCGCGGACTATCCGCTGCCCTACAACGGCCAGAGCAACTTCGCCAACTTCGGCAACATCCCGGCCGCGGCGGTCGACCGCATCGAGATCCTCGCCGGCGGCGCCTCGGCCATCTACGGCTCCGACGCGGTCGCCGGCGTGGTCAACGTCATCCTCAAGACCAACTACGAGGGCGACCTGGTCAAGCTGCGCGGCAGCACCCTGACCCGCGGCGGCGGCGACACCGGCGACTTCCAGTGGATCGGCGGCAAGACCGGCGACCGCTGGAGCCTGACCTACGCCTTCGAGTACACCGCCGGCGAGCCGCTGTACGGCTATCAGCGCGACTTCATGGATTCGTCGCTGGACAACCCGTTCCCGCCGGCTTTCGTCGGCATCCAGCCGACCGGCACCATGCGCGTGCGCCGCCGCACCGGCTCGACCACCAACTCCTACTTCGCACCGCCGGCCGGCGCCTGCGAACAGTTGGGCGACGAGTGGGTGCGCTGGAACTACCGCAGCGCCAGCGCCGCCGGCGCCATCACCAACCTCGGCCAGGCCTGCGGCACCTTCAAGGATCCGGCCTACCAGACCATCCGCAACGAGAACAACGACCTGTCCGGCTACGCCTACGGCACCTTCGATTTCGAAGGCGGCATGCAGGGCTGGGCCAGCCTGCAGGCCTGGTCGTCCGAGTCCAAGTACACCTCGGGCACCCAGTTCTGGTCCGGCCGCACCAATGGCGCGCTGTGGTTCGATCCCGGCTTCAACGCGCTGGTCGACGCGCAGCGCGTGTTCGCCCCGCAGGAAGCCGGCGGCGTCGAGCACCTGATGGCGCGCAACAAGGAGAAGTCCTACGACTTCGCCGCCGGCCTGCGCGGCAAGCTGGGCGACCGCTTCGACTGGGACCTGACCCTGTCGCGCGCCGAGTACAAGGTGAAGGTCGATCGTCCGCGCCTGATGGCCTCGGCGGTCAACGACTACTTCCTCGGCCAGCAACTGGGCACCCGCGTGGTCGGCGGCGTCACCTATCCGGTGTATCGCCTGAACCAGCAGCGCTACTACAGCGCACTGACCCCGGACCAGTTCGCGGCGTTGAGCACCACGGTCAAGACCGACGCCAACTCGCATGTCAACCAGGGCAGCTTCGTGCTCTCCGGCGACCTGTTTGAGCTGCCGGCCGGCGCGCTGGGCTTTGCCGGCGTGGTCGAAGCCTCGCAGCAGGAATACAAGCTCAATGCCGACCCGCGCATCCTGCCCGACTACACCGGCACCGACCGTCCGTACAATCTCACCGGCACCGGCGGCGGCGGCAAGCGCGACCGCTACGCGCTGGGCGTGGAGCTGTCGATTCCGATCCTCAGCTCGCTGAAGGCGCACCTGGCCGGACGCCTGGACAAGTACGACGACGTCACCGCGGTGGACGACGCCAAGACCTGGAACGCCGGCCTGGAATGGCGTCCGCTGGACAATCTGCTGTTCCGCGGCTCCTACTCCACCAGCTTCCGCGCGCCGGACCTGCACTACGTGTTCGCCGATCGCAGCGGTTCGTTCTCCAGCATCTTCGACACCCGTCGTTGCCTGGAAAGCGGCCGCGCCGCGGCGCAGTGCCCGACCTCGGACACCACGGTGAACTACACCGCGTACGGCGTGCGCCAGGGCACCACCAACCTCTCCGAGGAAACCGGCACGTCGTGGACCGCCGGCTTCGTGTGGGACGTGCTCGACGGCCTGTCGGTCACCGCCGACTACTACGACATCCGCCTGAAGAACGTGGTGGCCGACATCACCTCCACCTACATCCTCGACGGCGAAGCCGGCTGCGTGACCGGGCTGACCCGCAACCGCAACCCGTTCACCCTGGGTGCGCCGGGCTCGGCGTTCTGCAACGACATGCTGTCGCGGGTCACGCGCCTCAACGCGCCGGGCACGCCGAACGACGGCCAGATCACCGAGATTCGCCGCGGTCCGATCAACCGCGCCTTCCTAGGCACCAAGGGCATCGATGCGTCGCTGGACTACCGCCTGGACACCGACCGGCTTGGCGACTTCCGCTTCCAGGTGGGCTACTCGCACACCCTCGAGCAGAAGTCGGCCGAGTTCAAGGGCGACCCGATCCTCGATTACCGTGACGACCTGGGCAACTTCGACTTCCGCAGCCGCATCCGTACCACCGCGACCTGGCAGAAGAACGACTGGCAGGCGGCGGTGTTCATGATCCGCTACGGCAGCCTGCCGAACTGGCAGGAGACCGGCCGCATCGCGCCGTACTTCATCTGGAACGCCAACGTGGGCAAGAAGCTGACCGACAAGCTGACGGTCAACTTCTACGTCAACAACGTGTTCGACAAGACGCATCCGAAGGACAGCGGCTACAACACGTATCCGTACTTCTGGCGCGCCTACAGCCCGTACGGCCGCGAAGTGGCGGCGGAGTTCCAGTACCGCTTCCGCTGAGCCGCACCACGCACACTGGAGGTCAGCGAGAGCCCGGCATCGGGCTCTCGCTGTGTTCAATCACGCAAAAAGGATTCTCGTGAAACGACTCGTTGCTTTCTGCGCGCTGGGGCTGTGCCTGCACGTCGGCATCGCCGCAGCCGCTCCCCCGCCCATTGCGGATTTCGTCAAACGCCCCACCTACAGTGCGGTGAAGATTTCGCCGGACGGCGAATACCTGGCGCTGACCGTGGACCGCGGCGAGCAGGACGTGCTGACCGTGCTCGGCACGCGCGACCTCAAGCCGATCAAGGTCAACGTGCTGCCGGACGGCAAGAGCGTCGGCGCGTTCTACTGGACCGGCCGCAAGCGGCTGCTGTTCACCGCGGTCAAGAAGGTCGGTTCGTTCGAGCGGCCGATGGGCACCGGCGAGTGGTTCGCGGTCGACGCCGACGGCGGCCAGCCGCGCACCCTGATCGAATACGGCACCCAGGGCGTCACCCAGCGCGGCAAGAGCGTGGGCCGCGAATCGTTCTCCCTGCTCGACACGCTGCGCGACGACGAGCAGAACGTGGTCATGCAGGTGCGCTACCCGCGCTCCTCGGAAGGTGCCGGCACCGAAGTGGTGATGATCGACACCATCAGTGGGCGGCGCAAATCGCTGGGCCGCGCGCCGAAGGCGAACTGCTCCATCGCCCTGGACGCGACCAAGCAGCCCGCCTTCGCCACCTGCCAGAGCGACAAGGACGAGGACACCGGCTACGACAGCCACAGCGAGGTGTACGCGCTGAAGGACGGCAAGTGGGAGCTCATCAACGCCAGCAAGGCCGATGGCGCGCGCCTGGACATCGCCTGGTCCACCGCCAACGGCCGCGTCTATGCCACCCGCGACGACGGCAAGGCGCCCGGCGCGTTCGGGTATCTGGATCCGCGCAGCGGCGGCTTCGTCGCCCTGTTCCAGGACCCCACCAGCGAGGTGGCGCGCACCATCACCGCCACCGACGGCTCGGACACCGCGCTGGCGGTGGTCACCGAGGCCGGCGCGCCGCAGGTCAAGCTGATCGACGAGGCGCATCCGGACGCAGCGTTGTACGCCAGCCTGGCCGCGGCCTTTCCCGGCCAGTACGTCGACTTCGCCAGCGCCACCCGCGATGGCGACACCATCGTGGTCAGCGTGCGCAGCGACCAGAATCCCGGCGAGCTGTACCTGTACGAGCGCGCCACCGGCAAGGCGCGCTTCCTGATGAAGAGCCGGCCCTGGATCGATGCGGCGAAGATGGCCACGATCACGCCGATCCAGTTCACCGCCCGCGACGGTCTGCGCATCCATGGCTACCTCACCGTGCCGGCCGGAGCGCAGGCGAAGAACCTGCCGCTGATCGTCAACGTGCACGGCGGACCGATGGGGCCGCGCGACAACTGGGGCTTCCATTCGGAGGCGCAACTGTTCGCCAGCCGCGGCTACGCCACGCTGCAACTCAACTACCGCGGCTCCGGCGGCTTCGGCAAGGCGTTCATGGACCGCGCCTACGGGCAGTGGGACGGGGGCATCATCAACGACATCGTCGACGGCACCCAGTACGCCATCCAGCAGGGTCTGGCCGATCCGGCGCGGATCTGCATCTACGGCGGCAGCTTCGGCGGCTACGCCGCGATGATGGCGCCGGTGCGCGCGCCGGGGCTGTTCCGCTGCGCGTTCGGCTACGTCGGCATGTACGACGCCAAGATCCAGTTGCGGCTCAGCGACACCAGCAAGAGCGAGAGCGGCAGGCGCTATCTGCTGCGCGCCTTCGGCAGCACCAGTGCCGAGCAGGAGCGGATGTCGCCGATCAACCACGTGCAGGCGCTGACGCTGCCGATCTACCTCGCCGCCGGTGCACGCGACGACCGCTGCCCGCCGGAGCACACCGAGGCGCTGGCCAAGGCGCTGCAGGCGGCCGGCAACCCACCCGAAGGCGTGATCGTGCAGTCCGGCGAAGGCCACGGCTTCTACAAAGAAGACAACAACCTCAACCTCTACACCCGGATGCTGGGGTTCTTCGACGCGCACTTGGGCGGTTCCGCGGCACGACCGAGCGCATCCGTGCAGGCCGGCGCGCCCTGACGCTGGCGCAGACAACGCCACGGCGCGCCGCCGTGGCACGCGCGGCGCGCTGCACGCGCCGCGCCTTTCCCTCGCCCTGGTCGCCATGCCAGGGTTCTTTTTTTCTTGCCGCTACCGTCCGCCGCCGCTCAACCGCGCAACAACGCCATCGCTGCATTGTGGCCGGGCGCGCCGGTCACGCCGCCGCCGGGGTGGGTGCCGGAGCCGCACAGGAACAGGCCGGGAATCGCACCGCGGTACGCCGCCTGGCCGAGCATCGGCCGTGCGCTGAACAACTGGTTGAGGCTCAGCGCGCCGTGGAAGATGTCGCCGCCGATCAGCCCGAAGGTGCGCTCCAGGTCCAGCGGGCTCAGCACCTGCCGGCCCAGCACCGCGGCGGCGAAGCCCGGCGCGTAGCGCTCGACGGTGGCGATCATCAGATCGGCGACCTCCTCGCGGTGCGCGTCCCAGCTGCGCCCGTCCGGCAACTGCGGCGCGACGTGCTGGCAGAACAGGCTGGCCACGTGCTGGCCGGGCGGCGCCAGGCCATCGTCCAGGGTGCTGGGAATCAGCAGTTCGACGATCGGTTCGCGCGACCAGCCGTGCCGGCGCGCGTCGTGGTAGGCGCGGTCCATGTAGTCCAGGCTAGGCGCCAGTACGATGCCGGCGGTGAGATGATCGCCCGGCCCCGGCAGCGCGCTGAAACTGGGCAGCCGCGACAGCGCCACGTTCATGCGGAACGTGCCGGAACCGCAGCGCCAGTGCGCCATGCGCTCGTGGGTGGCGGCCGGCACGTGCGCCGGATCGAGCAGGCGTTCGTACAGCAGCTTGGGATTGACGTTGGCGACCACGTGCCGCGCCCGCAGGCGCTCGCCCTGCTCGGTGACCACGCCGACCGCGCGTCCGCCCTCGACCAGGATCTCGCGCACGCCCGCATCGGTGCGGATGCGCGCGCCGGCCGCAGTGGCCGCGCGGGCCATGGCCTGGGTGATCGCGCCCATGCCGCCCAGTGCATGGCCCCAGGCGCCCTTCACCCCGTTGCTCTCGCCGAACACGTGGTGCAGCAGCACATAGGCCGATCCCGGCGTGTACGGGCTGGCATAGTTGCCGACGATGCCGTCGAAACCGAACAACGCCTGCGCCGCGTCGCTCTCGAACCAGCGCTGCAGATACTCGGCGGCGGAGATGGTGAACAGGTCCAGCAGGTCCTGGCGCAGTTCCGCATCCAGCGCATGCAGGCGGCGCCCGAGGCGGCCGGCGCGCAGCAGCTCGGGCAGTGCCTGCAGCCAGCCGCCATCGGTGACGTTGGGCGGCGGCTGCAACGCCAGCGCGCGCAGCACGTCGGCGATGCCCTCCAGCCGCGCCTCGTAGGCCGGCAGGCGCGCGGCGTCGCGTGCGGAGAACCTGGCCAGTTCGGCCTGGGTGTGGCCGGCGCCTGTCAGCAGATAACGTCCATCCGGCAAAGGCAGGAAGTTGTTGCGCCGGCGCGGCACGATGCGCAGGCCGTGGCCGGCCAGATCCAGGTCGGCGATCACCTTGGGCTGCAGCAGCGACACCGTGTAGGACGCCACCGAGTTGCGGAACCCGGGGTGGAACTCCTCGGTCACCGCAGCGCCGCCGACCACGCCGCGCCGCTCCAGCACCGTCACCTTCCAGCCGGCCCGCGCCAGGTAGGCGGCGCAGACCAGGCCGTTGTGGCCGGCGCCGACGATCAGGGCATCGCATGGCGGTTCGCGGGTCATGGCCGCATGGTAAGCCAGCGCCGGCGGGCCTGCCGACGGCAGGCGGCGACGCCGTCCTGCGGCCCAATGGCCAGGGCCACCCATGACCTTCGACACCCCTGAAACCTGCAGTGGCGGCGTAGAGTCTCGCCACGGCCCGTGCGGGCCATTCCTTTATCCACGTCGGCCTGGAGCCTGCCTGTGACCCTTCGCAATCCCAAGATGCTGCTGTTGACCCTGGCCGTGAGCGCCGCGCTGACCGGCTGCAACAAGCCCGAGAGCGCCGCGCCCGCCGCCGACGCCGCCAAGCCCGCGCCGGCCGCCGCCCCGGCCGCGGCGTCGACCGACCTCAAGCTCGACACCAGCAAGCTGCCGGCCTACAACGCCTTCAACGTCGACGACCTGGACGCCAGCAAGAACGCCTGCGACGACTTCAACGGCTACGTCAACGGCAAGTGGCTGGCCGCCAACGAGATCCCCAAGGACCGCAGCAGCTGGGGCGCGTTCTCGATCCTGGACGAGCGCTCGGTCGCGGCGCAGCACCAGCTGGCCGAACAGGCCGCCGCTGCGGCCAACCCGCAGGGCGTGGAGAAGATCGTCGGCGACTTCTGGTCCTCGGGCATGGACGAAGCCAAGATCAACGCCCAGGGCATCGCGCCGCTGAAGGCCGACCTGGCCGCGATCGACGGCCTCAAGGACGGCCCGGCGGTGGCCGAGTACCTGCGCCAGAGCGCGGCCAAGGGCGAGAACGGCCTGTTCGGCTTCGGCGCCGAGGCGGACTTCAAGAATTCGGCGATGAACATGGCCTACGCCATGCAGGGCGGCCTCGGCCTGCCCGACCGCAGCTACTACTTCGACGCCGACAAGCAGGACAAGCTCAAGGCCTACCAGGCGCACGTGGCCAAGGTGCTGGAGCTGGCCGGCGTGCCGGCGGCCGACGCGGCCAAGCAGGCGCAGGACGTGGTGGCGCTGGAAACGCGCCTGGCCAAGGTGTCCAAGTCCAGCGAGCAGCTCTCGCGCGACGCCGAGCTGTCCTACAACCCGGTCACCCCGGCCGACGCCGACAAGCTGACCCCGAACTTCCCCTGGACCAAGTTCTTCGAGTCGCAGGGCGTGGCCGTGCCGGAGAAGTTCTCGCTGGCGATCCCTGCCTTCCATCAGGAAGTGAGCAAGGCGCTGGGCGACACCGACCCGTCGGTGTGGCGCGCCTACCTGCGCTTCCACACCGTGGACAGCGCCTCGCCGTACCTGAGCGACGCCTTCGCGCAGGAAAACTTCGCCTTCTACGGCAAGGAACTCAACGGCCAGGCCGAGATGAAGCCGCGCTGGAAGCGCGTGCTCGGCAGCATCAACGAAGGCGCCGGCGAGGCGATGGGCCAGATGTACGTCAAGGTCGCCTTCTCGGCCGACGACAAGGCCAAGATGCAGCAACTGGTCGAGAACCTGAGTCAGGCGCTGAAGGCGCGCCTGGAGAAGCTGACCTGGATGAGCGACGAGACCAAGGCCAAGGCCCTGGACAAGTGGAAGACCTTCACCCCGAAGATCGGCTACCCGGACAAGTGGCGCGACTACGCCAGCCTGAGCACCCAGCGCGACAGCTATCTGGACAACGTGCGCGCCGCCACCGCGTTCAACTACAAGTACAACCTCAGCAAGATCGGCAAGCCGGTGGACAAGACCGAGTGGGGCATGACCCCGCAGACGGTCAACGCCTACTACAACCCGCTGCAGAACGAGATCGTGTTCCCGGCGGCGATCCTGCAGCCGCCGTTCTTCGACCCCAAGGCCGACGACGCGTTCAACTACGGCGGCATCGGCGCGGTGATCGGCCACGAGATGACCCACGGTTACGACGACCAGGGCGCGCGCTTCGGGCCGACCGGCAACTTCGAGAACTGGTGGACCCCGGCCGACGCCAAGAAGTTCTCCGCGCTCACCGGCAAGCTGGTGCAGCAGTTCGACGGCTACGAGGTCGACGGCAAGCACGTCAACGGCAAGCTGACCCTGGGCGAGAACATCGCCGACCTGGGCGGCATCACCACCGCCTACGACGCCATGAAGAAGGCCACCGAGGGCAAGGACGACCCGAAGGTCGGCGGCATGAGCCGCGACCAGAACTTCTTCATCAACTGGGCCACCGTGTGGCGCACCAAGTACACCCCGCAGAACGCGATGGTGCGCCTGACCACCGATCCGCACGCCCCGGCGCAGTTCCGCGCGATCGGTGCGCCGTCGAACCTGGAGGCCTTCGCCACCGCGTTCCAGTGCAAGCCGGGCGCGCCGATGGTGCGCAGCGGCGACAAGCGCGTGGTGATCTGGTAAGCGACGGCGTCACTGCCATCTCGCGAAAAGGCCCGGCTTGTCCGGGCCTTTTCTTTGCGTGGGCGTCGGCCTGCGACGGCGGTGGCGATGCCGACCGCCCTGCCCGGCCACCGGCGCCCGTGCCTGCCGGCGTCGCTCGCTGAATCCGGTGGGGACGTGGACGCGCATCATCGCCACAGTTGCACACCGCGGCTTGTTAAACTCCGCCGACTTTAATCCTGACCGGATGCGTTCCCGATGCCCAATGCCCGTCCGCTTGCCCTCGCCGTCGCCCTCGGCCTGATCGCCCTCGCCTCCGCCGCCGATGCCGCGCCCAAGAAGAAGCGCGCCGCCGCGCCCAAGGCCCCGCCGATCAGCGCCGCCTGCAGCGACTTCTACGACGACGCCAACGCCGACTGGCTGAAGCAGAACCCGGTGCCGCAGACCGGCGCGGTCACCGCGCTGGGCCAGCTGGCCGAGCGCACCCAGCAACAGCAGCGCGACCTGCTCGACGCCTCCATGCAGTCGCCGCAGAACGCGGTGCAGAAGGCGCTGGGCGATTTCTGGGCCAGCGGCCTGGACGAGGCCGCCGTCGAGAAGGACGGCTCCAACCCGATCGCGCCGCTGCTCGGTCGCATCGATGCGATCAAGAAGGCCAAGGACGTGCCGGCCTCGATCGCCGCGCTGCACCAGATCGGCATCCCGGTCGCGTTCAACTTCGGCGCCGACGTCGACCTGAAGGCGCTGGACCGCCACATCGGCTACTTCATGCAGGGCGGCATGGGCCTGCCCGACCCGGCCTTCTACACCCGCACCGACGCCGACACCATGGCGCTGATGGGCCGCTACCGCACCTACGTCAAGCAGATCCTGACCCTGACCGGCACCCCGGCCGACCGCCTCGAGGCCGACGCCCAGTCGGTGCTGCAGATCGAGACCGCGCTGGCGCGCAGCGCCAAGTCGCTGGCCGGCATCAACAACCCGTTCAACAACTACGCGCCGATCTCGACCAAGGAGTTGAACAAGCAGTACCGCAACCTGCAGCTCGACGCCTTCCTCAAGGCCCAGGGCGTCAACGACGACCTGGTGTCGATGGCCGACCCGGACATGTTCAAGCAGCTCGACGGCATGATCGTCAGCATCAAACCCGAGCAGTGGAAGGCCTACCTGCGCTGGCGCGTGGGCGACGCGATGGCGCCGTACCTGTCCAAGAGCTTCCGCGACGCCAGCTTCGAGTTCCGCGGCCGCGTGCTGCAGGGCCAGGTCGCGCCGCCGCCGCGCTGGGCGCAGGTGCTGGACGCGATCAACGTCGCCGCCGGCCCGATGCTGGGCCGCGAGTACGTGGCCCGCTACCTGTCGGCCGACACCCGCCGCCAGGCCGAGACCATCGCCGACCAGGTACGCGACGCGCAGATCGCCGCGGTCAAGCGCAGCACCTGGCTGAGCGAGCCGGCGCGCACCGAGGCGCAGGCCAAGCTGGCCGCACTGAAGATCGAGGTCGGCGCGCCGCGCCGCGACCTCGACTACACCCTGCAGCCGATGGGCCGCGGCAGCTTCGGCGGCAACATGCTGATCGCCTCAACCTGGCGTCACCGCGAGGAGATGAAGCGCATCGGGAAGGGCAACGCCGACCGCCGCTGGGACGTGCTGCCGCAGCAGCCCGCACTGACCTACGACATCGCCCAGAACCGTCTGATCGTCACCGCCGCGGTGCTGCAGCCGCCGGTGTACGCGGCCGGCGGCGACGCCGCGACGCTGTACGGCGCCTACGGCGCGATGGTCGCGCACGAGCTGATCGGCGCCATCGACAGCAAGGGCAGCCAGGTCGACGCGCAGGGCCAGTTGCGCAACTGGTGGACCCCGGAAGACAAGAGCGCCTGGAACGCGCTGGCCGCCCGTACCGCCGCGCAGTACGGCGCCTACGACTTCCCGGGGGTGAAGGGTGCCAAGGTCAACGGCCCGCTGACCCAGGACGAGGACCTGACCGACATCGGTAGCGTCGAACTGGCCTGGCAGGCCTACAGCGCCGCGCAACCGACCGCTAACGAGGCAAGCAAGCAGGCGTTCTACAAGGCCTGGGCCGGCCTGTGGGCGCAGCAGCTGTCGCCGAACGAAGCCGTGCAGCGGGTCACCGCCGACGTGCACGCGCCCGGCCGCTGGCGCACCAACGGCGCGCTGGCCAACCTGCCCGCCTTCGCCGCGACCTTCACCTGCAAGCCCGGCCAGCCGATGGTGCGCAGCGAGGCCGAACAGATCCACCTGTGGCCGTGAGCCGGTGCCGGCGCTAGCCGCCGGCCAGGCACACACAGCAAGACGGCGCGGGCAACCGCGCCGTCTTGCGTTCAGGGGTCGGGAAAACGTGTCGCCGGCGCTGCGCTTGCGGCGCGCAGCAACGGCAGGCGTTTCGCTCAGCGCACGATGCGCGGACGCGGCGGCTTGCGCTTGCCGAACGGAGGCTGGCCGCGCCAGTAGCGGATCATCAGCCAGCCGAACAGCATGCCGCCCAGATGCGCGAAATGCGCCACGCCCGGCTGCCAGCCGGTGAAGCCCATCAGCAGTTCCAGCGCGCCGAACACGATCACGAAGGTCCGCGCCTTCATCGGGATCGGCGGGAACAGCAGCACCACCCGCTGGTTCGGGAACAGCATGCCGAACGCCAGCAGCAGGCCGAAGATGCCACCGGAGGCGCCCAGGGTCGGATACGGCTCGTTGCCGTTGCTGAGCATCCACCAGCCGACCAGCAACTGGCACAGGCCGGCACCGACCACGCAGACCAGGTAGTAGGTCAGGAAGCGCTTGTTGCCCCAGGTCTGCTCCAGCGGCCCGCCGAACATGTACAGCGCCAGCATGTTGAACAGCAGATGCATGAAGTCGCCGTGCAGGAAGCCGTAGGTCAGCAACTGCCAAAGCTGGAAGTTCTCCCCGGGCGAGAACGCGTCGAACGCACCGATCGGCCACAACATGAAGGGCGAAAACGTGTCCATGCCGAACAGCATCTGCAGCAGGAATACCACGACGTTGCCGATCAGCAGCGCTTGGGTGACGGGCGGAAGTCTGGGGAACATGGTCGGGTCCGTGGCAACTGTCCCCATCATAGCCGCTCGCCAGAGCATGCACCCCAACCAATGCAGCGGCATGCCCTGACCAACGACGCTCTTCCAAGAGGTATTGCGAGCGCGGTGCGCCGAAGAGACAGACGAGGGCGCGGGCGAAGCCTCGCGCAGTCAACATGCAGCATGCGCTTCGCGCACCTACCCTCACCCCAACCCCTCTCCCGCAGGGAGAGGGGCTTGTACGTCCCTTCTCCCTCCGGGAGAAGGTGCCCCGAAGGGGCGGATGAGGGTACGGGCGCAGCCTCGTGCAGTCGAAACACCGCTCGCGCTTCGCGCCCTACCCTCACCCCAACCCCTCTCCCGGGGGGAGAGGGGCTTGTACCTCCTTCTCCCTCCGGGAGAAGGTGCCCCGCAGGGGCGGATGAGGGTACGGCGCAGCCTCGTGCAGTCGAAACACCGCTCGCGCTTCGCGCCCTACCCTCACCCCAACCCCTCTCCCGGAGGGAGAGGGGCTTGTACCTCCTTCTCCCTCCGGGAGAAGGTGCCCCGTAGGGGCGGATGAGGGTACGGGGCGCAGCCTCGTGCAGCGGAAACACCGCATGCGCTTCGCGCCCCTACCCTCACCCCAACCCCTC
>NZ_NKUH01000021.1:0-12930 GCF_009192895.1 Xanthomonas sp. LMG 12460
CCCACAGGGGCTTGCGGCGAGCCCGCCGGGTGCACTGTGGGAGGGACTTCAGTCCCGACGCATTGCGCCATCGGAACGCACACCACATCGCGCGTCGCGGCTGCATGACAGCTGACTCCTACAGAGCAAGCCGCATCCGGCTTGTGTGTCGCCGGATCGAGCGATTCGAGGTGCTGCAGGCAGCGCGTCGGTGTGCTTCGGCGCCCGTGCAGGACCGCTGCGGTCCTGCACGGGCGGCACGCACTACTGCAATTGCTTGAGCCGCGCGACGATCTCCTGCGCGTGGCGCTCGATCAGGCCTTCGGAGGTGCCCCAGGCGGTGCTGTTGGTCGATTCCACGTCGAACTGCGCGGCGGTCTTGCCGTTGGCATCGGCGACGGTGACGCGGCTCTTGATCTTGTCGCGCCCGGCCATGATGCCGGCCCAGAAGCGCGCACCGTTGCTGCGCATGTAGTAGTGATCGATGACGATGGTCATCTTGCGCGCATTGGCTTGGCCCTGCGTGCCGTGCAGGTGCGCCGCGTCCAGTTGCGCGTCGAGCTGACGGCGGAACATGGCCAGGCTCTCGGCATCGGTGTCGTCGTTGCCGGTGAGCTGGTACCAATAGGTTTCGGCGGTGGTCGCCTTGTAGCTCTGGTGCACCACGCTGTTGGTCGCGCAGCCGGCGGCCAGCAACATCACGCTCACCAGCGCGAGCGTTTTCCATTGCAGTTTCATGCTCTCTCCTTGTTGAATCCCCATGCCGGGGCGAACGCCGCCGGCCGCGGCAGCATAGCGGCTGCGCGCGGGCAGGCGGCAGGCCTAGCGCGTTGTCTCCGGATCGCCGAGCCACGCGGCCACGATCCGCGCATAGGCGCCGCTGGCCTTGCTCAGGTGCAGCCACTGGTCGACGTAGGCCTTCCAGGCCATGTCGTCGCGCGGCAGCAGGAACGCTTTCTCGCTGTACTGCAGCGGCCGCTCCGGCGCCACCGCGCACAGGCCGGGCACCTGGCGCTGCTGGAAGCGCGCTTCGGAGGCGTCGGTGATCATGACGTCGGCGCGGCCCTCGCGCAGGTCGCGGAAGATGGTGGGATTGTCGTCGGACAGGATCAGTTGCGCATGCGGCAGTTCGCGGCGGGCGAACGCCTCGTTGGTGCCGCCGCGGGGTTCGATCACCCGCACTTCGGGCCGGTCGATCTGGGCGATGGTGCGGTAGCGCGTGCGGTCGGCGCAGCGCACCAGCGGGATCTTGCCGTCGACCTCCAGCACCGCACTGAACCAGGCCTGGCGCTGCCGCGGCAGCGACACCGAGATACCGCCGACGGCGATGTCGCAGCGGTCGGCGAGCAGGTCCGGCAGCAGGGTCGGCCAGCGCGTGGGCACCCATTGCAGCTTGACCTCCAGGCTGTCGGCCAGCGATTGCGCCAGGGCGATGTCGATGCCGTCGTAGGTGCCGTCGCTGTGCAGGCGGCTGTAGGGCGCGTAGTCGCCGGTGGTGCACACGCGCAGCACGCCGCGTTGCAGGACGCTGTCCAGGTGCGAGGGCGCGGCGTGTGCGGGCAGCGCCAGCGCGGCGCCGAGCAGGCCGGCGGCCAGGCGTCGGATCATGCGGTTCTCCTGCAGCAGGGTGGGCATCGGTGCCCGTTGGCTGTACGCCGGCTGTCGCGCCGACGGGGCGCGTCACCTTAGCCGTTTTGCGCATGCACCGACGCAATCCCTGACGCGACAAGGCCTTGCGTGCACCGGGCGGGCGCCGGTGACGCCATGTTGCCGCTTGCCGCGCGCGGCGGCACGCGCCGGCAACGGAACTCGCGGCACGCTGTACCGGTCCGTCCCCCACATTCGTCCTCGCCGCTTGCCCATGGATCCTCGACCGTCGTGACCCCCCTTCCTGCGCAAGACCGATGGCTGCAGCTGTGGGCGGCACTGGCGACGGCGATGATCCTGGCCTTGCTGGGACGCCTGCTGTGGGGCACGCCGTCGGCGCCGCCGCGTGCCGTGGCCGAGGATGCGCTGCGCCTGGTGTTCCTGCCGCGGCAGACCGCGCAGCGTGTTCCGGCCCCGTCGCCGGCGTCCGCGCGCGCGCCGGCCGTGGACGCACGCATGCCGGCCGGGGCACGGCCGCCGCGCGGCGCCGCCGCGCCGCCGTCTTCGCCCTCGCAGACGCCGAGCGCGCCCGCCGCGGCCGCGACCGGCATGGCGGCGACGCTCTATACCGGCGATGGCCATCCGCGCCTGCCGGACGGGGTGGCGGTGGACCCGTTCGCGCAGGCGCAGGGCACGCCGCCGGGCACGCTCAATCCGCGCGACGTGGCCAAGTCCAGGCGCCTGCTCGAACGGCCGAACCCGATCGACTACCGGTCGACCCGTTTCGACAAGGACTGGGCCAGCGACGGCACCCTCGGCGACGTCGCGGTGCAGGGCATCGACCGGGCGATCAAGCAGCTGCTGCCCAAGAACACCCATCAGTCGGCGGTGGCGCGGCCGCCGCCGGACGTGCGCTTCAATCCGGCGCTGCACGAACGCCCCAGCGACCTCGGCAGCGAGGCCACCGGCGATGCCTACAAGGCCGCGCCGATCGCCTTCGAAAAGGTGCCCGGGTTGGATGGCGAAGCCAGTCGGCGGATTCGCCAGGCCCTGGCCGACCTGCAGCAACGCCGCGGCGCCTGCCCGGCGGCGCAGCGCGCGCGCCTGCTGGCGCCGGTGCAGCAGCACCTGGATGCGCTGCTGCAAGTGGAAACCGCCATGGCCAAGGGCGCCGACCCGATCCGCGCGCAGCAACTGCTGCCGCGCGAGGCCGACAGCGCCTACGACCTGGCGCGGCGCGCGCTGTGGTACGCCGATCAGAAGCTGGCGGCGTGTGCGCCGTAGGCGGGCGTGCAGGTCGGAGGACGCATGCAATGGTCGTCGCTGCTTGAAGCGCGAAGAGCGGAGGCCGCGAGCGATTCGACCTTGGCAGCAGTCGGGACTGAAGTCCCTCCCACAGTGCGCCCAGACCGTGTGCTGCACGTTCTTGTAGGAACGGCTTCAGGCGCGACGAGCGAAGGCGGTGCGCTATCCGGCCGCTGAAGCAATCGGGACCAACGACCCGCCCACGATGTTCCAGCCAGCGTACCGCATGCCCCTGTGGCAGGGACTTCAGTCCCGACGCGTGGAGTCTGGTGCCATCGTGGTGTGCAGGAGCCTGGTCGCGGCTGAAGCAGCTCCTACTGAGACCCGTGTCGGAAACAGCGCCGAGCGACAGGCCGTCACCTGCGTCCACGCGCGCTGCGCGATGATGCGCGCCCATCCCATCCGAGCGTGTGTCGCCGATGCCGCTTGCCCGTGCCGTGCTGTGCCTGCTGCTGTGCTGTGGCGTCGTCGCCGACGCGGCAGCGCGCACGGTGTACCGCTGCGTGCGCGACGGCACGGTCAGCCTGGCGACCGCGCCGGAACCGGGTTCGCGCTGCACCCCCAGGGAACTGGACGATGCGGCGATCGCCACGCCCAATCTGTGGGGCAACCTCGGCGTGTTCAGCGGCACCCTGTACGAGCGCGAGCAGGACGGGCAATTGGTCTACTCCACGCGCAATCTGCCGGGCTCGCGGCCGTATCTGCGCTTCACTGCGGTCACGCCGCCGGGAGAGGTGGCGCATCCCGGACTGGGCAAGCTCGGGGCGCCGCAACTGCAGGCGCATGCCAAACAGTTCCGCGCCGCGGCGCGCGCCACCGGGGTCGACGAGCCGTGGCTGCGCGCGATCGCGCATGCCGAGAGCGGCTTCGATGCCGCCGCGGTCTCGCCCAAGGGCGCGCAGGGGGTGATGCAACTGTTGCCCGAGGTCGCCAGGCAGTACGGCGTGCGCGATCCGTTCGCGGCCGACCAGTCCATCGACGGCGGCGCCCGCTACATGCGCGCGTTGCTGCGCCGCTACGCCGGCGATCGGGTGCTGGCCGCGGCGGCCTACAACGCCGGCATCGGCGCGGTGGCGCGCTACGGCGGCGTGCCGCCGTACGCGGAGACCCGCGCGTACATCGACAAGGTGATGGCGCTGTACCAGCGCTACCGCCTCGCGATGGGGATGGCCGTGGAGACGCCCGCGCAATAGCGGCGGCGCCCATCGCCGGCGTCGACGGGGGGCAGGCGGACGCGGCGTGGCCGCGGTGCCGCCCGCGGCGGCTCAGAGCGCGACGGCCTCCGCCTCGGCTTCGGTCGTCGCTTGCGCGTGCGGCGCTGTCGGCGCCGCGGCCGGCGCCGCATACAGATCCAGCAGCAACAGGGTCACGCCATTGGTCCAGCCGAAGCCGTCCTGCAGCGCGTACTCGCCGCCGCCGCCGCCCTTGGCCTGCGCGTCCACCGCGTACTTCTCCACCAGCTTGTGCTGCTGCGCGAACAGCGCCTGCACCCGCGCCAGGAAGCGGCTGCCGATGCGCTGCGCCAGGGCATCCTGGCCGTAGCGGCGCAGGCCGTCCACGGCGATCCACTGCAGCGGCGCCCAGCCGTTGGGTTCGTCCCACTGCTGGCCGGTATGCAGGCGCGTGGTCGCCAGGCCGCCGGGGCGCAGCAACTGCGCCTGCACGGTGTCGGCGCTGCGCTTGGCCCGCGCCGGCGAGGCGGCGCCGACGAACAGCGGGTACAGCGCCGCCGCGGTGACCTGCTCGCGCAGCCGGCGCTGCTGCCAGTCGTAGTCGGCGTAGTAGCCGGCATCGCTCCACAGGTGCTTGTCGATCGCGGTCTTGCGCGCGCTGGCCAGGGCCGCGTAGTCGGTATCGCAGCCGGCCGCGCCGGGGTTCTTGGCGCAGGCCAGGGCCAGGGTGCTCTCCAGGTGGTAGAGCAGGCTGTTCAGGTCGACCGGGACGATGGCGGTGGTGCGGATGCTGGCCAGGGTCTTGCGGTCGCCGAGCCAGCGGCTGGAATAGTCCCAGCCGCTCTCGGCGCCGGCGCGCAGGTCGCGGTAGACCTCGGCGGCAGGGCGGTCCTTGGCTTCGGCGGCGGTGCGCACGTCGTGCAGCCAGGCTTCCGGGCGCGGCGTGTCGCGCGCGTCCCAGTAACGGTTGAGCAGGCTGCCGTCGGCCAGCCGCACCACGTGCGCATGCGCGCTGCCGGGCGCCAGGGTCTGCGCGCCCTCCATCCAGTACGCGTATTCCTTCTGCAACTGCGGCAGGTAGCGCGCGTAGGCGGCATCGCCCTCCACCTTGGCCTGCAACTGCACCATGTGCGAGAAGAACGGCGGCTGCGAGCGGCTCAGGTAGTAGGTGCGGTTGCCGTTGGGGATGTGCCCGTAGGTGTCGATCAGGTAGGCGAAGTTGTCCAGCATCTGCCGGCTGCGTTCGTGCTCGCCGCTCTCCACCAGGCCGAGCATGGTGAAGTAGGAGTCCCAGTAGTAGACCTCGCGGAAGCGCCCGCCCGGCACCACGTACGGATGCGGCAGCGACAGCAGGCTGCTGTGGGCCGGCACGTCCACCTGGCGGCGCACCAGCAGCGGCCACAGCGCGTCGATGTGTTCGCGCAGGGCGGTGTCCTGGCGGATCGCCTCGGTCTGCACCGGGCCGGATTCCTCGAAGTTGGCGGCGACGAAACGGCGCAGGTCGAAGCCGGGCTGCTGGCGCTGCGCCAGATAGTCGGCGTTGATCAGCGCCGGGTCGCGCAGCGGCAGCGCATCGACGAAGTGCTTCTGGTCGTCGAACAGTTGCTGTTGCTGCACTGCCTGGAACAGCTCCGGGTAGGCCAGATCGGGCGTCTGCGGCGCCGGCGCCGGTGCGGTCAGCGTGGTCGTCGGTGCCGCCTGCGCATTGGCGGTATCGCAGTTGCCGAGCAACAGGCCGAGCGACAGGCTCAGCAGTGGGGTGCAGCAGGGGGGAGCGGCATGGCTCATGTCGGGTCCAGAGCAGGATGCGTGCGGCATGGTAAACGACCGAAGCGGAGACGGGGCGCGCGGCCGGATCCGGAGGCGCGGCCGCCGATCCCGCCTGGCGGTCGCACACCGCCCGGCTCGCACCGGTGAGGGACCGCAACGTCCCGCAGCATGCAAGAACGGGGCCGCGGGTGCGGCGCGACGCCGCGACGCAGCGCCAGCAGGCGCCGCGTGTCGTGTGCCGGAGGGGGCGCAGCACCCGCCAAGGTCGGGGCGACGGGGCGGTCGGCGCGCCGCGCGCGGCGGCGCGCGCAGGTCAGGGCGTCTGCGGCCGCTGGCGGTCCTTTTCGGCGCTGAGCGCGGCTTCGGCGCGCAGGAACACCTGCCCGATCGGCTCGTCCGCCCGTGCGGCCTGGGCGTCGCCGACCAGCACGGTCAGCCCGAGCGCCTGCTGTCGCGCGGCGATCTCGCGCAGGCCGCGCAGCTTCTGCTCGGCATCGGCGCCATGCAGCATGACGATGAACTCGGCATGCTCGGTGGCGCGGTCGACGCTGTCGGCACCGCCGTCCTGCACATAGCTGGCCAGGCTGCGGTCGAGCTGCTGCAGGCTGCTGCCCAGCAGGCGCTCGCTCTGCCGTTCGGCCAGTGCGGCCAGTTCCTGCACTTCCAGGATCACCACCCGGTAGCGGCCGTCGGCGCCGGCGCCGGCGCCGTGGGCGTCGGTAGCGTGCGGGTGCAGGATCGCCTCGCGTTCGCGCTGCAGCGCGCTGCGGCGTTCGTCGAGCAGGCGCATGGCGGTGCGCGCCAGCGCGCGCAGGCCCTCGCGCTGGGCCTCGGTGAGCTGGCGCGGCGTGGTGTCCAGCACGCACACGGTGCCCAGTGCGACCCCTTCCTCGGTCACCAGCGGCATGCCGGCATAGAAGCGCGCGCCGCTGTCGCCGCGGACCACCGAGATGTCGGCGAAGCGCGGGTCGTCGGCGAGGTCGGGGACTTCCAGCAACTGCTCGGGCTCGCGGATCGCGTGATCGCACACCGCCTGGCTGCGCGCGGTCTGCGGCAGTTCCAGGCCCAGTCGGGCCTTGAACCACTGCCGGTCGCGATCCAGCAGCGACAGCAGCGCGATCGGCGTGTCGCACAGTGCGGCGGCGATCTGCACGATGTCCTGGTAGGCGGCCTCGGGCAGGCTGTCGACGATGCGGTAGCTGTCGAGGACACGCTGGCGCTGGGCTTCATCGGTCATGGGCGGCGTCGGGTCTGGCACGGATTGCGGGGCGCAGCACCATACCGCAGGGCGCGGCGATGCCGCGTGGACAAGCGTGCAAGCGTGACGCCGTGCACGCACGAATCCTGCGCGCGCACGCCACGGCGTCGCCAGCGACGATGATCCGCGCGAGGCAGCCGGATCCGGACATTTGCCGTGATCGCATCAGCAGTTTCCCGGTCTGCAAGGTTCGGTGCGGAGCCGGAGTGTCGCGTCCGCAACGGCATCTGCGATGACCGTGCTGCGCGCCTCCGGATGACGCTGGCTGCGTTCTTCGGCGCCAGCACGCGCCACCACTTCGCAAGGACGATCAGCATGGTTCCGCTGGCGCTTCGCCGTTCACGCAGGCTCGCCGCTGGTGCACTTGCCCTCTCGCTGTCGACCGGCCTGGCGTCCGCCAGCAACGTGACCGGCACGATCAAGGACCTGTCGGTCCGTGCGACCGATGGCATGCACTACGTCGTGATCAACGGTACGCCGACGCAGCGCCCGGCGTGCGCGGCCAACACCACGTACGACATGAGCAAGGACGAAGCCTCCGATACCGGCAAGGCGCAGTTGGCAATGCTGTTGTCCGCCTGCATGGCGGGGAAGCCGGTCTGGATCGAGGGTGCCGACGCCTGCACCCGCTGGGGCGACGGCGAAGACGTTCGTACGGTGAGCTTCCACTGAAAGAGGCGAGCCGGGCAACGCTGAGGGGGCCGCCGGTGCGTGTGCGCCGATGCGCTCCTGCGTCCACCGCGATGGGGACCGCACTCGGCGATGTACGCCGGTCGTGCGCGGGGGCACGGCCGCGCCGGGTGCAGCGTGCGAGGCGATTGCCTGCGCATGTCGCGTGCCGCATCGTGCGATGGCGATGCGTTGCGATGGCGCCGACGCTCCATGCGGGCGTCGGCGCGTGGCGCATGGCGGGGCAACCCCGCCATGCGTGTGCGGCGTTACTGCTTGGCGGCAGTCGTGGCCTTCGCCTTGACCGGCTGGCCGTCGCTGTCCAGCACCTGCACCTCGCCCAGCTTCAACGCGCGCACCGGCGCTTCGATCTGCTTGAGGTCGCCGACGATGACCCAGGTCATCGCCTGCGGCGCCACGATCTCCTTGATCGCCGCTTCCGCCGCCGGCTGGTCGACCGCTTCCAGGCGCGTCTTCAGCGTCTGCACGTAGTCGTCCGGGCGGCCGTACTGGACGATGCCTTCCATCGCGCCAAGCACCGCACCGGTGGTCTCGAAGCTGCCGGGCAGGGCGCGCACGCGCTGTTCCTTGATCTTGGCGATCTCCTCGGCGGTCAGCGGCTTGTCGCCGACCACGGCCTTGGCTTCCTTGAGGATCTCGGCGGCCGACTCGGCGGTCTTGTCGGTCTGCACCGGGGCGAAGAACAGGAACGGGCGCTGGCCGATCGCGTCGATCATGAAGCTGTTGGCGACATAGGCCCAGCGCTTGTCCTCGCGCAGGTTCATGTTCAGTCGCGAGGTGAAGGTGCCGCCGAAGGCGCCGTTGGCCACGCCGATCGCCAGGTTGTTCGGCGCCGTGGTCGAGGGCGCGAGCAGGCCGGCCAGGATCAGCGACTGCGGGGCGTCGTTGCGGTTGATCAGGAACACGCGCGGCTTGGGCTGCGCGGCCACCTGCGGAAGGCGCTTGGTCGGGCGCTTGCCGGACGGGGCCTGCCAGTCGCCGAACGCGGCATCCAGCTGCGGAATGATCTTGGCCAGGGTGGTGTCGCCGGCGACCAGGATGCGCACGTTGTCCGGACGCAGCCAGTTGTTCTGGAACGCGCTCAGGTCGCTGGCGGTCAGGCTCTTGATCGCCGCCTCGGTGCCGGTGCCGGTGAGCGGCACGCCGTACGGATGGCTGGGGCCGTACAGCAGCGGCGGCAGGGTGCGCAGCGCCAGGCCCTGCGGCTGGGTCTTCTCCTGCGCGATCGAGGCCAGCCACTGGCCGCGGATGCGCTCGATGTCGTCGGCCTTGAAGGCCGGGTTGCGCACGATGTCGGCGAACAGCTCCAGCGACGGCGCCAGCTGGTCGTTGAGCGCGTTGAGCGAGGCATCGCAGCTGTCCAGTTCGCAGGACACGCTGGTCATCGCGCCCAGGCGCTGGCGGCGCTGCGCCACGTCCACCGAATCCAGGTTGCGGGTGCTCTCGTTCATCAGCGCCGCGGTGAAGTTGGCGGCGCCGAGCTTGCTGCCGCGGTCGGTCGCGTAACCGGCATCGAACAGCATCTGGATCTGCGTGACCGGAATGGTGTGGCGTTCGGCCAGCACCACCTCGATGCCGTTCTTGAGCTTGCCGCGCTGCAGCTGCGGGAAGCTCAGACTCGGGAACTGGCTTGTCTCCGGCACGCCGGCAGCGCGGTCCACCTGCGCCTTGCCGACCCGGTAGTCGCCCTTCGGCGGCACCTTCGCTGCGGGCTTGCCCGGGGCCGCCGCCAGCGGCTTGACCGCCTTGTCCTCGGCCGCCGGATCGAAGCCCTCCGGCGCCGGCAGCACGGTCAGCAGGTAGTCGCCCTTGCCGAACCAGGTGTCGGCGGCCTTGCGCACGCTGGCCACGGTGGCCGCCTGCGCGCGTTCCAGGTCCTTCTTGTAGGCGCCCGGATCGTTGCGGTAGACCTGGCCCTCGGCCAGCACCGTGGCCTTGCCGCCGACGCCGCCGACCTTCTCCAGGCCGCGCACGAAGCCGGCGCGGTAGCCGACCTGGGCGCGCTGCAGTTCGTCGGCGGTGGGGCCTTCGGCCAGGAACTTCTGCAGCTCGTCGGCGATGGCGGCCTCGACCTTGGCTGGGTCCACGCCTTCCTTCACGTCGGCGATGATCTGCAGTTGGCTGGCCAGCGCGAACGGCTGCAGGTTGGCGGAGACGTCGTCGGCGAGCTTGTCGCGGTAGACCAGGCGCTGGTACAGGCGGCTGGTCTTGCCGCCGCCGAGCACGGTGGTGGCCAGGTCCAGCAGCACCGCGTCGTCGGTGCCCAACTGCGGCGCCACCCAGGTGCGGTAGATGCGCGGCTGCGCGACGTGGTCGTGCTGCACGCCGCGGGTCTGCTTGGCCAGCGGGGTGATCCACGGCTGCTGGCGCGGCACCGGCCGGCCGGCGGGGATGTCGCCGAAGTACTGTTCGGCCTTGGCCCGGGCCTGCGCCACGGTGATGTCGCCGGCCAGCACCAGGGTGGTGTTGGCGGCGCCGTAGTTGTCGTGGAACCACTGCTTGACGTCGTCCAGCGAGGCCGCGTCGAGGTCGGCCATCGAGCCGATGGTGTCGTGCTGGTACGGATGGTTGGCCGGGAAGATGTTGGCCAGGATGTTCTCGTCGACGCGGCCGTAGGGGCGGTTCTGGCCCTGGCGCTTCTCGTTCTGCACCACGCCGCGCTGGGTGTCCAGTTCCTTCTGGCCGATCGCGCCGAGCAGGTGGCCCATGCGGTCCGATTCCATCCACAGCGCGGTGTCCAGCGCGGTGGTCGGCACGGTCTCGAAGTAGTTGGTGCGGTCGAACCAGGTGGTGCCGTTCATGTCGGTGGCGCCGACCTTCTCGAACGGCTGGAAGTAGGTGCCCTTGTGGTTCTCCGAGCCGGAGAACATCAGGTGCTCGAACAGGTGCGCGAAGCCGGTCTTGCCGGCCGGCTCGTCGCCGGACCCGATGTGGTACCAGATGCTCACCGCCACCACCGGCGCCTTGTGGTCCTCGTGCACCACCACGGTCAGGCCGTTGGGCAGGGTGAAGCGGGTGTAGGCGATCTCCGGCGCGGTCGCCTGGCCCGGCGCGGGCGCGGCCAGGGCGGACGGCGCGGCCACCACGGCGGCGCCGGTGCCGAGGGTGAGGATGCTGGAGATCAACAGCGACAAGGGTCGAAGCATGGGCCGGGCCTGAATGTGGACAGTGCGCCAGCATAGAGGGGCGGCGGCGGCCGCGGGAACGTGACTGATGGCACACCGCGGCGGTGCCGGGCGGGCTGGCCGCACCGCACGCGGCCAGCCGGGAGCGTGGCCGCGCGCGTGGGCTCAGGGACGCCGTGGCCCGCTCAGCGTGCGGCGCAGAAGCCGAACTCGGCGGTCGCGCCCGGGGCCAGGGTCTTGTTCCAGTCCACGCCGCGGGCGTTGAGGGTGGTGCCCGATTGCGTCCAGCTGGCGTTCCACAGGTTGTTGACGGTGCCGCTGATCGACAGCGTGGCGGTCCAGTCGCCGCTGCTGCCGCCGGTGTTGGTCACCTGCACGCGGTTGCAGTAGCCGGCGTTCCAGTCGCTGTCGACCAGCACCTTGGTGCTGAAGCTGCTGCCGGACGGCGGCGGCGTGGGCGTGGTGCCGCCGCCATTGCCACCACCGTTGCCACCGCCACCGTTGCCACCACCGCCACCGCCCGTGCTGCTGCCGTCGCCGTCCCACAGCTTCTTCAGCAGGGTCACCTTGTCGGTGCGCACCGTGCTCCAGTCGTCGTTGAGGATGCCGCCGGTGTCGCCGCTGTTCGGGTTCCACGACCAGTAGAAGCCGCTGTGGATGCCCTTGCCGATCAGGTAGTCGACCAGCGCGTTCTGCCACTGCACGTCCAGCGGGTTGCCCTGCCCGTACTTGCCGCCGAACTCGCCCAGCAGCAGCGCGTGGCCGGCCTGGGCGAACTGGCCGAAGTGCTGCTCCCAGATCGCCGGCATGTTGGCCGGGAAGTTGGAGGCGCTGAAGTACGGCTGCATGTAGACGTCCGGCCCGTACACGTGCGGGGCGAGCAGCAGGCGGTTGGCCGGAATGGCCAGCGCGGTGCAGGCCAGCGGTTCCAGGTTCTCGCCCCAGAAGTGCGCGGTGTCGCTGGAGCAGGTGGACGTGTTGGAAATGCCTTCGACCACGATCAGCCAGTTCGGCGCCGCGTTCAGCACCGCCGCCGCCGCGCGTTCGGCGGCCTTGTTCCAGTCGGTGGCGGCATTGCCGCTGCCCCAGGTGGCGGCGCCGTGCGGCTCGTTCTTCAGGTCCAGGCCGATCACCCCCGGCACCGACGCGTAGCGCTTGGCCACGAAGGTCAGGTCGTCCAGCCATTGCTGCTCGCTGTAGCTGCCGGTGTACCAGAGTTCGGAGATGGCGTTGCAGTCCGGCGTGTGGTGGTCGAGCAGCACGTACATGCCGCGGCTGCTGAGTTCGTTGACCACCTTGTCCAGGATCTGCAGCGAGTTCAGGCCCTGCAGGTCGGGATTGCGGCTGTAGTCGATGCTGCCGGGCGATACCGCCTGCAGCGTCTGCGGGCAGAACGGCAGGCGCACGGCGTTGAAGCCCAGGCCCTGCATCTGCGTGATCATGTCCTTCCAGTTGCGCGCCCACAGACCGTGCACGGTGTGCTGCGAGGTCTCGAAACCGAACCAGTTGACGCCGCGCAATTGCACGGCGTTGCCGGCGTCGTCCACCACCTTGCCCTGGTTGATGGCATAGCTCCAGGCCGAGCCGCTGGCGACCACGAGCGCCGCGGCCAGCAGGCAGCGGGTAATGCGGGAATGCAGGGATCGGTTCATCGCGATGCTCCGAGGGTGGCCGGTGCGGAGTGCGCCGGCCAAGGGGGCGGATACTTGGCGGCGATGATCGGCAGTGTCCGCCATGGCGGCCGTGACTGCCGTTGCAGAAGACGGGCTTGTCCACGGATTGCGCGCGGGAGCTGTGGTGATGTCCACGGGCGTGCCGTCGCCTGGTGAAAACGCCAACGGCAGCGTCGTGGGACGCTGCCGTTGAGGTTGCGCCCCGCGCGCTGCGCGGGGCGATGGCGCCGTCTTCAGCGGGCGGCGCAGAACCCGAACTCGGCGGTGGCGCCGGGGGCCAGGGTCTTGTTCCAGTCCACGCCGCTGGCGCTGAGGGTGGTGCCCGACTGCTTCCAGGTGGCGTTCCACAGGTTGTTGACGGTGCCGCTGAT